>JAQBZB010000261.1 GCA_027622275.1 Planctomycetota bacterium
CCAAGCGCGCGGACAGCGCCAACGATTTTGGCTAAAGCAGACTTCGAATGATCGCTTGTTTTGGGACTAACGCGGAGGAGGCAAGGAGTGTAGTCCTCAAGCACGAGCTGGCTCGCGACAGTGTGGCGATTGCACACGCCATCGCGTTTTCACCGGACGACAAAACTCTAGCCATCGGCAGAACGAATGGAAAGATCAAGCTCTGGGACATCGACTCGCGGCAAATGCGTTTAGAAATCCTAGCCCACTCGGATTGGGTCAATGATCTCACATACTCGCCGGACGGTCGGTTGATCGCGTCCGCCAGCCAAGATGCGACGGTAAGAATGTGGGATTCACACACCGGAGAGTTGCTAACCACGCTGCGCGGACATGCACTTAGCGCGAACGGAGTTTGCTTTACCCCCACCGGCAATGCGGTGGTGTCGAGCGGCGGCGGTCAGCTCGACGGAAACCTTCTACTGCGGGATGTCTCGACGGGTGATCTGCTTGGCGGTTTTCGAGGTCATGAATTGGCGGTTCGCTCGATAGCAGTCTCTCCAGATGGGCAGACCCTGGTGTCGTGTAGCTTTGACAAAACGATACGACTTTGGGATATAGCCACTTTTGAACAACGGGCGGTCTTTACCGGGCACACGGAAAAAGTGAGTGGAGTTGCTGTTTCACCCAACGGCTCAACGCTGGCATCGGTAAGTCCGGACGCCACAGTCCGTCTCTGGGACGTATCCAGCGGTAAGGAAAAGCATCGCTTCGCTGGATTCCCACGAGCGCATCACTCCTTTGTCTTGTTTTCGCCGGATGGAACTATGCTCTGCCTGCCGAGTGTCGACGGGCGAGCGGCCATGCAACCGTTGGATGGGCATGAGGAACAGTTCGTCATCGAAGGACTTGCGGACATAGACGCTGCATTCTCATTCGACGGCACGATGATCGCGACGTCGTCAACTGCCGGTATGATCCAGCTGTTTGACGCGCGATCGGGAACGCTAATCGCGTCAGTCGATGAAACTCAGATCACCGACGACTACCGAGTCTTAACGCCTGAGATTCGTTCGGAGCTTGACCTATTCGCTCAGGAAGCGTCTCAAGTCCACTGGAAGAACAAACGAGCTCCAAGTTATGCGACAGATCACGCACTGAGCTTGAAGTACAGCCATATATTCACTCCCGCACTGCACTACGGTGGAGATCATCCCATCACTCTGGATGCGTGGGTACGGCCAATCGATGCGTCCGCCTATGCATGTATTGTTGGGGATCCTGAGGGTGGCGGAATGGGTCTCATTTCTGACGGTCTCAAATTTGGCTTCGGAGTTCATAATGGGACTAACTATCAATTGGCTCTCTCGAACAATCAGGTTGTAGCGGGGCAGCTAGTCCACCTCGCGGGCGTGTTCGATGGATCACACGTGAAGTTATTTGTCGATGGAATCCTGCAAGATGACAGTGTGAAACTGGATGGGCATCTCAATCCATCAACGATGCCAATCACTATCGGTGCGAATCCGGGGCGGTCATTTACGGTGACTAATTTCTTTCATGGAGTCATCGACGAGGTCCGGATCTCCAAGGTCGCGAGGTACAGCGGCAATTTCACACCCGCATCTCGTTTCACACCCGATGATGACACGATGGCCCTGTATCACTTTGACGAAGGCCAGGGCGAGATCGTCCACGACGCTTCAGAAAACGGGCATCATGGACTGATTCAGAATGCCACTTGGGTCGATGGGATTGGTGGAGCGTCGCCGCATCCACGCTGATCGGTCGCGGTATATCTGGATTTCAGGGATCCCCGCCGGCACCGACTTTGCCAACGCCTCGATTGTAAGATCCTCGCGTAATTGGCCAGAGTCCGAAGAACCAGACGGGCTCCTGAATGGACCAACATGGTCCGTGCCAAATGTCAGCTCTCGTCAATAAATCCCCGATTCGTTTGGCACGTCGGTCCCATCATCTTGGCGCGCAACGCGTCTTTGGACATTGTCCCTTCGGTGCTTCCAGTGTCCACGACCGAACGCAGTTTTGCGTTGGTCGATGCTGACCGCAGGTGTATCAGAATGATGACGCACGGCGCGTCGCTCACAGTTGCTTCTTCGAGCGCGTTAGTGACCACGGACGACAACTCCTGAGTCAGTTCGGCCGACGGCGTTCGGCCCAAATGTTGACAACACCGGGAGTATTTGCGCCTCAGCCCTAACTCGCGGCGGTGGCGCACACCGCCGCAGGTTAGCGGGCGCTGTGAAAGAGGCCGTCAGGCGTGCCGAAAACCCGTCGGAAAAGGTTTTCATTGTTGGCACTCACCAGCAACCCAGCGTTTTGTGATACGCAATCGCGGTCCGGCGTCCCGTCGTGCCTCCGGCACGAACGCACGGAACGCGAGTAGATCGTCAGTGGAGGCTACCGCGGGCACTGCGGTGTGGCGCAACGACGACGCACGCGCCTTTTGTTTTGGAGAGTAGCTCCGCTCCGCGGTTGCTCAGGCCGTCGGGCCTGTGTGGTGCGGGCAGAGCGTGGCAGGGTTTTCGGCTGTCCCAAGCCGAGTTGCGGGTCGATCTCCGATCGCCCTTCGCTCCGATTGTGGTCGCCCACGCCGGCAATCGGTCAACCGAGAATCCGAGACCGTGGATCGTGAGGTCGTCGACATTCAGGAAGACGCGCTTCGATCGCCAGAACCGATCCTTGAGTTTAAGGAAGAGTCTTCGTGCAGCGGGCGTCCGTTCCCGGTACAGGTCGAGGTCGAAGAGAAGCGTGCCGCCGGTCGCCTGACACATCTGAAAGAACATCGCCGACCACTCGATCCGCCAGGCCCGATCGGTGGCGACGTCCACTCCCCTGCCGCAAGTCGGCAGGCACGGTGAGAAGAAATGCAGCGTCACCCGGTCATGCTGGTGGCGATCGCGTCGAGCCGCTGCGTCAACGCCTCGGCTCCGTGGTTCACGGCCAGCCCAATGCGCAATGCGAACAACGGACAAGCGCCAAGCTGCAGGGCGGCGATTTTGACAAGATCTTTATGCGTGCAGATCACGGCATTCACTTGCAGCTCGCGCGTCCACAACGATAAATCGTCGATATCGCTGCGCTCATAGGCGTGATGATCCGGGAACTCACGGAAGCCCACGACCTCGGCTCCGAGTTCGCCGAGCGTATGCCGGAAGCCAGCCGGGTTGCCGATGCCACAGAACGCGGCGACACATTGGCGTTGTAAAGAATCGATCGCGATTTCTTTGCCGGCAGACGAAAGTAAGCTCTGCGGCCGATGAGCCACTTCCAGCCAAACGGCTTGCGGCGCGTGCTCCATCGCCTTTAATCGAATCGCCGCTCTCGCCTCCTCACTGACGGCATCGGATCGGCTGAGCACAATCACATCTGCCCGCTTGAGGCTCGCGACCGGCTCGCGCAGCAAACCGCGGGGCAGCAAGTGTCCGTAACCGAACGGTTCCAGGGCATCGATCAAGACGATGTTCAAATCGCGGTGAATGCGACGATGTTGGAAGGCATCATCGAGCAAGATCAACTGCGACTCACATTCGTCGATCGCCGTCTGCGCTGCTTCGACACGATCGGGGTTCTGCAGATGTGGCACATCCGGCAGCTTCTGCTCGAGTTCCAACGCCTCATCGTTGCGAGACCCCGCCTCGGCTCCGTAGCCGCGACTGATCAGCGCCACACGGACACCTCGTTCACGAAACCAGCGAGCCAGCCACTCGACCATCGGCGTCTTGCCCGTGCCGCCAACCGTCAAGTTGCCAACGCTGATCACGGGCACGGCAACCCGATGAACCTCGCGTTTGCCCGTATCGAACTGCCGATTCCGCCAGCGAACCGCCAATCGGTAAACAGGCTCGCCCAACGAAAGACCGGCCCGCAGTACCGACGCGCGCACTCCGCGCCGTTGACCGGAGACCAAAGCTCGAAAATAGCGCGCGTCGAACATCCGTGTTCTGTCAGAATAGAGATTCAAAGTCACGAGCGCCATGCAGCACGCGAATCAGTTCGATCCCGTCATCAATCGGTCGGTATACGATCACATAACTCGCCACGGGAAGGCATCGAATTCTGACGCCCAATTCAGGGTGGCGTTCACCAAGTTCGGGATACTGCGCCAACAGGTTGCACTTCGCGGCGAGTAGATCCAAGAACTGGTCGGCGATTGTCGCACTATCGTCTGCGATATGGAGCCAGATGTCACAAAGATCAACTTCGGCGGCCGATGTCTTTACAACGCGAGCCATCTACTGACTCGCTTGGCGCTCGGTCCATGTTGCCCGCGCCTTTTGCTTAATCGCATCGATGTCGAGCGGAGTGCATTCACCACGATCCGCCTGATCGATGCCGATCTGAATCTGCTGCCGCAGTTCTTCGATTCGGGTGGCCCGAGACCTGTCTCGCTCTCGCAAACGTTCCAGTGCTTCGCGCACGACGTGCTCGGCGTTCGTGTATGCACCTGTAGCGACTTGATCGTTCACGAACTGCTCAAGGTCGCTGGGAATCGAAACACTTGCTGAATCCGACATGTGGCACCTCCGACGTCATTCTTACATAGTGAGTCGCTACGGTCAAAAGAAGTTGACAATTTACCAGGTCTGAAGCGCGTTTAAGCTACAACACAGGCCCGATAATCCACGGGCAAAACTCTTCTTCGCCGATGCCGTGTTGTTCACTCTTGGTTTGTTCGCCGCTGGCTACCTGTAAAATCTGCTCGAAGATCTCGCGACCGACTTCTTCGACCGGCTTGCCGGAAAGGACTTCACCGGCGTTGATGTCCATGTCGTCGATCATCTTCTCGTACATCGGCGTGTTCGTCGCGATCTTGATCGAAGGGGATGGTTTGCAGCCAAAACAACTGCCGCGCCCCGTTGTAAACACGACGACGTTTGCGCCGCCAGCGACCATGCCGGTCACGCTCGGCGGATCAAAGCCCGGTGTGTCCATGACGACAAAACCTTTCGCCGTCACCTGCTCAGCGTACTCGTAGACATCCACGAGCGCCGTTGATCCACCCTTGGCGACCGCTCCGAGTGACTTCTCGGCGATCGTCGTCAAGCCGCCGGCTTTGTTGCCGGCCGATGGATTGTTGTTGAGTTCGCAGCCAAAGACCTTCGCGTACCAGAGCCACCAATTGATTCGCTCGATCAACTTGTCTGCCACCGCCGTCGAGACGGCGCGCCGCGTGAGCAAGTGTTCGGCTCCGTAGATCTCGCTGGTTTCGGACAAGATCGAAGTGCCGCCGCAAGCGACGAGCATGTCGGAGGCAAAGCCAACCGCCGGATTCGCGGTGATGCCGGAATTGCCGTCCGAGCCGCCGCATTCCGTCGCCAAGATAATCTCGCTCGCCGGAATCGGTTCGCGCCGGACGTCGTTGACCGCTGGCAGCATCTCGGCGACCTTCTTCACAGCCGCTTCGACGGTCTTGGTCGTGCCGCCGTAATCCTGCATCGTAAACACAGGCGGACCGTGGCTTTGGCCTGTCGCGCCGTCGATCTGCACGAGTTTCTGTCCGTCGATCAGACTGCCGACAGTCCCCGTCTCGCAGCCGAGATTACAGAGCAAGTAGCCGCCGATGTTCGCATGCTTCGCCATGCCGCCCATCACGCGGTTCAACATCTTGTGCTGCAAGCCGCCGAACTGCATGGCACAACCGCTGTCGTGCTTTAACGCGATCACACCATCGATGTTTGGATAATCCTTAAGCAAAGACTTGTCGAATCGCTCGGCGATGTACTTGGCAACCGAAGCGGAACAGTTGACGGTCGAGATGATGGCAAGATAGTTCCGCGTGCCGGCTTTGCCGTTAGCCCGCCGGTACCCCATGAACGTTCGATCGGTGATCGGCGTTGGTGGCGGCGGTGTTTCCGTCGCGCTTGCATAGTCGCGAGTAAACTCGCCGATCACGACATTATGCGAGTGGACCCAGCTTCCTGCCCTAATCGGCTCGCTCGCGAAGCCGATGATCTGGCCGTATTTCCGAACCGGTTCGTCCTTGGCAATCGGTTTAATTGCGATCTTGTGTCCCATCGGAACCGGAGTGTCGACCTTGAACCGAGCGTCCCCCGCCGCGATCGAAGCACCCGCCGCCAGCGGCCTTGCCGCGACACAGATGTTGTCCTGTGCATTCAGATAGATCACATCAACGACTTGCAAACTCATCGAACAGCCTTACTGCTAGTCCTTAACGAAGCGATGTTCACTCGCGAGAATCCTTACATGACTCACCCCCCCGGCTTGAGAGAGCGTTTTAGTTGTATTCGCAACATTCAAGCGCGGAGCGTTTCGAGTGATGAAAGGAAGCATTGCAAAACGGTTGGCGGATCGCAAGCGGAGGATGCGAAGAAGACTCCAACGCACGAACCCGTGGAAGTATCAGCGCGCCGCGCTGAACACTCCACCGGCCCTGTTCCACGATCACTTTTTTGAGGGCTCGTTCAAAACGGTTATTTGTCAAAACGAGGGGGTGGTCGGGCCGGGGGGGGCGACGATAGAATGTGGGCTACGATACTAACCAGCGGGACAGAGGCACCCGCTCCCTCCCGCTAATTTATCCTTCCCAGCAGGCACATCACCGGAGCAGAAAGCAAAACCATGTTACTTTGGATCCTTCGAGGAGTGTTTCTGCTGGCCGCCGTCGGCGTTGGCTTTGCGGTCATCAATGCTCCCGGCGACGATGCTCCGTCATTCACTTATCCCTGGATGGTGTTTGTCGCCATCGTGACGATCTCCGTTGTGATCATTGGGTTTGACGCCGCGACGCCGCGCAAACGAATTGACGTTATTAGCTGTGTCTATTTTGGGATTCTGATCGGGCTTTTTCTCACTTGGATCGTCGGCCTAAGCATTGAGCCACATATGACGCAATTCCAGATGACGAAATACACTTACTCGGTACGGCTCGTCGTCGGCGTCATGTTCTGCTACTTCTGCATCAGCATGCTCGTCCAGACTCGCGACGACTTTCGATTCATCATCCCCTACGTCGAGTTCTCGAAAGAGATCAAAGGCGTGAAGCCTTATCTTCTCGACACCAGCGTCGTGATTGACGGGCGCATCGCGGACCTTGTCGAAACAGGCGTCTTCGATAACACGTTAGTGATGCCGCGGTTCATCCTCAGCGAGTTGCAGGCGATCGCGGACAGTAGCGACAAGATGCGTCGCTCCCGCGGTCGACGCGGACTCGACATCTTGAATCGGCTGCGGACCGGTGATGCCGTGGAACTAACCATCCACGACCGCGAGACGCCGGAGATGGCTGGCCAGCCGGTGGATATGAAGCTGGTGTTGCTCGCCAAGCATTTGAGCGGCAAGGTGGTGACGGGCGACTACAACCTCAACAAGGTCGCCAAGATTCACGGCGTCGCGGTGATTAACTTGAACGACATTGCAAATTCCTTGAAGCCCGTCTATCTGCCGGGCGAACATCTGGACGTCCGCATCGTGAAGCCGGGTGAAGAACAGGGCCAGGGCGTCGGGTATCTTGATGACGGCACGATGATCGTCGTCGAGGGCGGACGCGACCACGTCAATCAAAACGTTCATATTGCGGTCACCAGCGTCTTGCAAACGAGCGCCGGCCGCATGATCTTCGGCAAGTACGAGAGTAACGAGTAACGCCAGTTTCGTTAATCGTGTGTTACTCGGCCTGCGATTCGCGACGTACTCGTCTCACGACACGCTCGTACTGCTTCCGCGCTGCCGCCGCGGACATCTCCAACAATTCTCCGATCTCCTGCCACGAGTTTTTGTCGGCGCGATGCATGCAGATTTTCCGCTCGACGCTGGACAACGTCGCATAAGTTAAGTGGATGTCCTCGTGGAGTGCGAGTTCGTCGGACACATCCGGGCTGCGGCTGGGGACGCTATTCAAATCGATGGCCGTCGCCTTCGTTCCATTGCCGCGTTTCTGTGCCGTGCGTCGGCGATGGGCGGTAATCGCTTTGTAGTTGACCAGCTGTTCGAAATACGCATACACCTGCCACGGGTCCATGTCGTCGAGCCGGCTCGGGTCAAGGCAAAGAATGCCGAACACTGAGTCTAAGATATCGTCCGGCTCGAGAACTCTTTGCAGGTGCAGCTCTCTGAGTTGCCGCTTGGCGACCAGCTTCAAGGCCGGCCCATAGTCCCGATACCAGCGATCGATCGCTTGCTGATCGCCCGCTCTCGCTGCTGCGTGAACCCGTTTGAACTCAGACATGAGTCGCTCCCGAAAAGGATGCCCCCGTCGTACCACGTATTATTGGTGCCGCGCACGCATGAATGCAAGGGTGCAGCGCCGAATTGCTTTGCGTCGAAAGAAAAACGGAAAAAATCTGCCGCGAAATGTTCTGATCGAGAATGGATTGCGTTCTTGATAGATAGGGGGATTGCCTGTTGCACGCCCTGAAGTTCGGCGAGACCGAAACCTTTGAAACCATCGAGGATCTGCGATGAAATTGCGCACCTTGTCTACCCAGTCACGACGTTACAAAAAATCAAACAAGCTCAGAAAGCGAACCGGTTCTCGCCGGTACTTCTTCGAACAACTCGAAGATCGCCGGCTGTTGGCGGTGGATTGCTTTCTCCCTGAATCCAACCCAACCGACAGCGACGTGACAGCGTACGTAGACTGCGTCACTAGTGACGTGACCGCGGCGCTCGCCGGAACACCCGAAGCGGCTGCGTGGAGCATCTACGTCAGCAGTTTGAGCAGCATTGCAGGGCAACTTCGGAGCGACATTACGACAGCGGTCGACAGTTTTAACACGACGATCACCTCGCTTACCGACATGTACAGCACGGCGGTCGATGGGGCGATCTCTGTGTACGATGCTGCGATCGATGGTGCAACCGTGGTACTTCAGACGGCCTACGATTCCGCTAGTGACACGTACGACTCGTCCCTCACGACAGCCAATACCAATTACGACAACGCGATTGCGAGAGCGAACGCAATCTACGGTTTTGCGATCGATATGGCGAACACCGACTATGAATCGGCATTGGACTCAGCTACGACAATTTATAATTCGCGGTTGGATCCTGCAAAGACGACGCACGAGAATTCTGTCGACGCAGCCGGGAATATCTACGACACGGATATCGCCGCGGCTGATGCCGTATTCGACGGTGCGATGGCGACGGCTACGGGCGATTACAATACGGCGATGGACACCGCCAACGCGGCTTACAACACGACGATGGATGCTGCGGATGCCCAGTACGCCAGCGACATGGGGGCGGCGAACAGTCAATACGGCCTAGACATGGACGCGGCGGATGCGATTTATAACTCGGCGATGGTGATCGCCAATGCCGGATACGATTCCGACATGGCTGCCGCACAGACAACTTACAATGGCTCGGCGTCGAGCGCGGCGAGCCTATACAACGGGTCGCGCGCCACGGCCACGTCGACCTACAACGGGATCGCTAATCCCGCCTATCAAACGTACCTCGACGACGTCGACACCGCCCAAGACGATTACGATTTGGCAGTCTCGACGGCGAGCAACGTCTGGGCGAGTGCTGCTTGCGATTCAATGGCTTTCGCCTGTTGGGACGCCGCCTTTTTGCAGTACGAAACCGACGTCCAAACTGCGGCAGACAACTACAACACGGCGGTCACCAACGCTGGGAATACGTTCGCCGGCATCGAAGGACCAGCCTGGGCGGACTGGGTGACCAGTGAGCAGAACGCTTGGGATCAATACGTGTCGGACATGACCGCCGCCGACACAATTGCCTCGCAGGACGAAAGTGATGCTCTTGCCGCTTGGCAGCTTTTGGCGGACGCGGCAAATCTGACGTGGCAAACTGCTGCAACCGCGGCAGATGCAACGTGGCAGTTAGCGGCCGATGCCGCAGACGCGGTTTGGGCGGGCAAGGAAGCGACGGCTGCCGGGCTCCGAACGACAGCGGCATCCACGGCATCCGCCGCCTATGCTCTGGCCGAGACGAATGCGAATGCCGTCTGGGATGCCGCGGAAGCCGTGGCACAAACGCGATACGACGCCGCGATCGCGACCGCTGACGGTGTGTTTGACGCCGAAGAAATTGCCGCCAAATCGGCCTACGATCTGGCGGTCGCCAACGCGGATACTGTGTGGGATATCGCCGAAGCGGATGCTCAAGCGGTGTATGATCTCGCCGCTCAGGTGGCTGCCGACGACTGGGTGAGGGCGGAAGCAAACGCCAATACGACCTACGAAGCGGCGATCCTGCTCGCGCGGAACCTATTCGATGCTTTCGAGCAAGCTGCCTGGACCATGTTGGAAATCAACTTGGCTGCCGCCAAGACAACGGCGGCCACGGGAATTGCCATCGCGATCTCGAACTATCAGACCGCCATTGCCACGGCACAAGCCAACGCGGAGAGTGCTGGTGACGTTGCCTATGCGACGTTCGAGGCGGCGATCGGGGGTTCGACAAGTGCGCTGACTGCCGCGTGGAGCAGTAGTGGTGGCAGCAGTTCGAATCCAACCAGCTCTTGGGGATGGGGGCGGACGATCGCCGGAGAGTTCTTCAAGGGCATGGGACAGGGTGTCGTGAACACCGTGAACGGCACCCAAGACGCAGTGATTGGCATCGGCAATTTGCCGGCGGCGGGAGTCAACACGATCGCTTGGGCCGAGGAAAAACTGGGTATCCTCGATCCGGAGGATTCGATCCGCATTCCGTACATCCCGTCGCCCGACTGGAGCCGCGATATGGTGGTGCATGAGTCGGACGGCGCGCATTCAGTGAGCAAAATCGCCGGCGGGACCGCCGTCTTATCGGGGCTCGCCGCGTGGCGGGCAGCCTCGGCGGCCAGTGCCGCCGCCCGAGCAGCGGCAGCCGGGCCAAATTGTTTTGTGGCGGGAACGGAAGTTCACATGGACGAATCGGTAGAAGCAAGCGAGTCGAGCAACGGCATGGATCTGGTGGCAGCGTTGGGGTGTGTGCCGGTCGCCCTGGCCGGATACGCCGTCAGCCGCCGCAAGAAGAAATCGAGCAAAGAGAATTCCACCGATGACTTCTTTGCCAACTATGAACCCGAACACCTCCACTCGTAATGCTGCTCTGCTACGACGGACCTCCGAGGCCGTCGAGATTCATAACCTCCGTTGCAACCGCGTTAATTAGAGAAGATCATACCCAATAAGGACAAAAGTGATGACACGCTTTTTATTCAAACGTCGACAAAACGCCGATCGTCAAAGTCAACCTTGGACCCGGCGAGTTGGCCTGGTGTGGCTGTGCTTGTGGCTGTCGGTCGCGGCAGGCTTCGGCCATCGCTACCTCACCCACGACACCGTAGGCGAAGTTCAAGCCAGTATCGAAGTTGCGGGAAGTACCGCCGCGGCGCGGCAGACGAAGCCGATCGAACGGATTCAAGTCGGCGAGCGGGTGGCGTTCGCGATCAATCCGACGGAACGGCTCGATACGTCGCTGGGCAAGGATGTGAATCCAGCGACGTGGCGCAAGGTCACATTGCGAACCGAGAATGGCTCCCACGAGATCGTCTTGCTGCGCCCCGAGTCCTGGATCAAGCAGCATCAGGCGGACAGCGAATCGACGATGAAGTTGGCAATTCCCGAAGTTGGCGTCGATGGCTTGGCCGAAGTACTTTCAATCGAACCCTGCCCGCCAATCTCGCCCGGCGAAGGCCGCATCGTGATCAGCACGTTCACGCACATCGCCCCCGAAACGATCTGCATGTACCTCGAAGGCTTGGACGAGCCGATTCGCTGTACGCCCAATCACATCACTTGGTCAGTCGAACACAAGGATTTCGTGGAAGCCCTTAAGCTTCAGCCCGGCAACTTGGTTCTCTGCGACGATGGCGTGCGTGAACTCGTCCGGGTCGAGAAGCTCGCCGAGCCGATTCGCGTCTACAACCTCGAAGTCCAAGGCCAGCACGTGTACCAAGTCTCGTCACTTGGTATGCTGGTGCATAACGTGAGTCCCGGACTCGGGGATGGTGCAAGCCTTCCTTCTACTGCGGCCGACGAGTTGGCCAAACTAAACAAAATGAAACAGATTGTGCATCGCGAGCTACAGCGAAGCGATATCGATGATGTCGTGCGCCTTATACGCGAACAAGACATGGCGACCGTTAACGCTAGGATTGGAGCGGCAGCCGAGCAAATGCGGAAGATCATTAACGCCCCAGTCCTGCCCAATTGATTCATGGGTGTATTCATGTCGACGCACTCTATAAAGAGAGTATTGTTGATCAATAGAGATGTAGTTGAATTGGGCCGGTGGAAGCAATACGTGCTGAGCAAGGATGAAGCGATTGAGGTGTACAGCGCAGACTCGGTCACCCTGGAGGAAGTGCAGTACATTCATCCAGACCTGATCGTTCTCGGCGGTACTTCCACAGGGTCCGACGACGAGTACTCCGAAGTACTCAGGGGTTACTTGACTGCTCGTCCAACCAAAGTGCTCGTCGTTATGCCATGGACGCAACTAGACGACCTTGAACGGGCGGTGCAATTTGGCGCGGATGACGTGCTCGCAACCCCATTTAGTCCAAAAGAGTTTATCAATCGCATCAACGGCTTGCTTCTGACTTAGCAAGGAGGCCAAAGAGGGACACCCAGACTTTGATCGTCGAAACCGGAACTCACACGTCAGAACCCCTCCATTTAGCGTCGTGCCAGTTGCAGATTGTGGGTGTCCCCTTCCTCTCTGAAGTCCAAGGCCAGCACGTGTATCAAGTCTCGTCACTTGGTATGCTGGTGCATAACGTAAGTCCAGGTCTCACAACCACCTTTGGGCATGGCGCACGCCACCTCACGGGAACTGGCTTGTCCCAACATTCTGTCGAAAGTGCCATAGCTCAACAGATTCAAGCTCAGGCAGCTCAAGGCGCACAATTTGGAGGCGGGTTCTGGGGACGAGTTGTGGTTAACGGAAGTACCATCGAGTATCGTGCGTTCACGTTGCCCGGCCGGATCATTAATGTCGGCACGTATTACATCCCATAAATCATGGATTGGCCAATGTCTTCTAGACCGATCGAGGCCCCTGAATTTGCGTTGCTCCAACGATTACTTTCAGCAACTGTTTCGGGAAAGGAACAACTCATCGAACAGGTGCGGGGCGCAAGAGTGGAGTCAATTGATAATAACGGAAGCCTCCGTTTCATCTTTGAATCAGCTCCGAAAGCCAAAGTAACCAAACGCATACCCGTTGAAGCGCAATGCCTTGACTCCGATGGTATGTGGATTCACGCGTTGCTCCACGTTCTTAACGGACAAATCTCAGAACTGGAGATCTACAAAGATGACTCGTCGCCGGTTCTGAGAGAAATCGATGTGAGGGAATGGGAGATTCTCCCAATGGATTGATCGCGAAGGGGAGGAAGAATGGCGAGCGAACAAAGGTGGCAGGAACGAATGGCACTGCCGGTTGTCAACAAACGACTTACGAAAACTGCTGTCAGCGAGAGTGGACGGAACAAACGGACGGAACAAACGGGACAGGTCTAAATATTGACGAGAAGCGATGTTGATGATAGTCTTCCTGAATGCCCAGAACCGCTCGCGTCGCTCCCGGAGGGATGGTGTTCCACGTACTCAATCGTGGCGT
>JAQBZB010000262.1 GCA_027622275.1 Planctomycetota bacterium
GAATTGTTTAATCAATATCTAGTTACCGCGCTACCCCAAGTTGCCTAAAGTGCGCGTTGGCCGTGGGTACGGAGGCCACCGACAGCCGGAGCGAGGTTTGAATTGGGAGAACCTTGACCGTGAAGCTTGGAGTTGGATTCCCGAGTTTCTGGACAAAGCCACGTCCGTGAATCCCGACGAACGGTTCACCAACGCGATGCAGGCGTTGGCGTGGATTCAGCGACAACAAATCGCCGCAGCTCCCGAACAAACGAATGCCTCCGGCAATCGTGAAATGCCTCGGTCTTTGCAGGACGCTTCCAGCACTGCCGCAAGTGCAGATGAAACAACTTCGGACCAAGACGAAGTCGCACGCAGTCCGCAGCGAGTCGAGTGGCTGTCGGAACTGCTGTCCACCTATCCGGGTTCGCCGCGCGGCAGTATCGAAACTCGGGGCTTGGATTCGATGTTTGCGCACAAGACCTATGTCGAGACAGCGCTTGAGAAGAATCTACTTGAGGAAATCAAACAACGCCGCGTGCAATTGGTCATCCTGTGCGGTAATGCGGGCGATGGTAAGACCGCTTTCCTGCAACACTTGGCAGTTCAATTGGGGCTTGGAAAGAAGAACTCATCGGAACGTGTGGCCAACGGCAGCGCGTTCGGTTTGTCCGTGAAGATCAACTTGGACGGAGCGGCGTCGTATCGCGAGAAAAAGGCGGACGAATTGTTGAACGAACTGTTCGAGCCGTTTCAGCAGGGCGTTTCTTCAAAACCCCGAGTGCATCTTGTCGCCGTTAACGACGGTCGGCTTTTGCAGTGGGCCGAAGATTACGCAACCAACCATGACGAGACTCCGCTGACCGATTGGATCATCGAAACATTGATCGGCGATGAGCCGCCAGGTGATCCGATGGCTCACATTCGGTTAGTCAATCTCAACGAGCGTTCCCTGGTAGGCGATGCCCGCAAGTTGCCGAGCGAAGAAGAGAAAGAGAACTGGAAGCCCTCGACCGAGTTCTTCAATGCGTTGTTGGATCGCATGCTGGGTGGCGAGAAAACAAGCGACATTTGGAAACCTTGTCTTTCGTGTTCGGCCGCATCGCGTTGTACAACCTGGAACTCTGTGCGAGCCCTCACGGCAACCGATGAACCGTCGCGGCAACTGGCCGAGAATATCCGTTCTCGATTAGTGGAAGCTCTACAAGCCGTCCATCAGCGCGGTCAGGTCCACGTCACCACGCGTGAATTGCGAGGAGCGCTGAGCTATATCTTCTTTGGTCTTCATTACTGTGACGACTTGCACAACGATCCAGAACTCCAGCCGGTGCATTACTGGGAGCGGGCCTTTGCCTCGGACTCCGAGATGCGACAAGGCGAATTGCTGTCCGAACTGCAGAGGTTGGACCCGGCCTATGGTGCTGATCCGGCCGTCGACCGTTATCTACGCAGCCACGATCCCGTCGTCGATCCGCTTAAGCCGCCCAAGTTCGCGGACCAGGAGTCGCTCCTGTCCAAGCGGCGTCGAGCCTATTTTGAGTGGCTGGATCATCACGGCAAAAGCATCACCGGACAAGTACACGCGGTCCCCTTGTTCCAAAGTCAGAGTTTAAGTCGCTTTCGTGAGGTGGCGATCTTGTCGGAGGGCGAACGCCGCGATCTGACCGCTCAGCTTTGCCTTGGCATTTCGCGGCTGGAGCAGTTGCCGAATCGCGTGTTGCGACGACAAGGCGTCGTCCCCTTGAAAGTCATGCCGCGCACCCCGGTGGAAACAACATTCTGGGTTGATAAACCCTTGGATCGATTTCGTCTGGATCTGGACCATCCGAGTGTTGACGGAGGCGTCGAGTGGTTGGCCAACGGATTGCGGTTGCGGTACGCCTATCGCGATGGTCGAGAAGAAATCTTGCGCATGGGGAGCGATCTGTTCGGGCTACTCTTGGAGTTGGCCGAAGGTTATCAAATCATGGACGCGGCGAACGACGACGTCTTTACCAATTTGTCGATCTTCACTCAACGCCTGGCGCAAGAGGACGAACGCGAGGTATTCGCCTGGAATCCCAGCCAACCGAGCGACATCTTTCGTGTTGAAGTTCGCATGAATGAAGGCGTTCAACAGCTTGTGTTATCAAGACGTGACCATAGTTAATGAAAGGAGTTGTCACCATTTCAGCTTTAACCGAGAAGGAAGTCGTCGACCAAGTACTAACGACAGCGATGATCCGTGAGATCTGGTCCGTGAATTATCCAGAAGCGATTGCATTCACGTTACAGTACTTCACAGTTGGCGCTCTGCTGCCTGCGGTGATGTACATGTTCCGACGAGGGTATCGACGTGGAACAGGCGGATTTGCAACGGAATTTAAGCCTGAACAATCGGAAACCGACGTACGACGAAGCGGGAAGCTATCTCCGTCTGCGTCAAGCGTCGGTCGTGTTCTCATCAACGACAATTCGTGTTTCGAGCAATTCGATTCGAAGGTGGGGCACGACATACTGGCGGACTTATTGCTCGTTCACTGCGTCGAAAATCAAAAACATGAGCCTGGCCGAAGGAAGCAAGTAATTCGCGCCTTTCCTACGCACTACCTCTCCGCATGGATAGATCTACCGGAGCCTGTCTCACAGCTCAGACTCGTTCCAGAAACACTCGTCTGCATTCTGGCGGATCAGAAGAGCAATGACGTGATTGATGGAAGTCACGGGAAAGGATCTTGGTTCCCGGCTCGGGCAGATTTCTCGAAAAACTTATTGCTGAAAACATTTGGCCGAGGTATGAACGCGCGGACCATCGGTACGGACTTAGTTGATGACTTTGATGAAACTTGTGAACTTGCGATTGATCAGCTTCTGACAGCTCGTATCGCAAAGGCATGTGGCGCGGCACCGAACAAACTACAAGTGCGTTCCGGTTCGCATCGGTATTTTGCTGAGGGACGCGGGACGCCAGAGATCGCGAATCAACATCCAATCGCCAAAACCGCCGCTCGGTACTTCAACGAAGATTTCAGGGTGTTCTTGCAGAGTTTTGGGCCGAGAATTCCCCGGCAATCTCTCCTCCAACTCTTGGACTCTTGTATCTGCCTCGGTCTAACCAACCTGCTGCTATCAACGGGTCTGGCTCTGTTTGAGTGGGAAAGGACTGGCGAGATTCCGCACGACCAAGGGTCTTGGCCACTTCTTGCCGATTGCTCCAATGCCTCAGACCAAGACCTGCGCCGCGTGTCAGAAGAGTCGATGGATGATTGCCTTCGTCGGTTACGCAGATTGCCAGTAATTCTGATGGCATTGCGAATCTCTGAATGGGAGGCTCGAGCAGAACTCAGTCGCGAACTCCCCCCAAGACGTCCCGACGCAACTAATCGAATAAACGTATTGGGGCAGATTCTTCGTGGTGATCACGCGATCAGTTCAGAGATTCTGAAGACTGCGAGAAAGAACTGCAACCGCCTTGTCGAGGCGTTACGCGAAAACGGCCTCGCAGCGGACGCATGTCAGATTTTGGACGACGATGTCTCGAATCACAATCCAATCTGGCGGCTGGCAGAGGCCATCACCTTAATGATGGGAGACAAACTGCAAGCCGAGTATGTTCTCAAATGTCTCGATTGCTGCATGATGCTTGATGAAAAGAACGGACTTGTCACGCAGCGACGCGTGCAATTCCACTCCATGCGCAACGGCAAGAAGTCGGGGATGATGAAGTCGATCGTATTGACCGACACGATGCTCGACTTCTTGGTGCATCGTCATCTCAGAAAACCTGGTAAGGGGGGCCAGAACAAGCCGCATCCGCTGTCTTTCAACGACTTCGTTAGGTTGTTACGAGAACGGTACGGTTTGTTCGTCGATCAGGCCCCGCCGGGACAAACGATCTCGCGGGAACTGCTGCAACGTAATCGACGGTTCCTCGAACGGCGACTACGAAGCCTCGGTTTGTTAATGGGTGTCAACGACGCCGAGTCGATGAAACGGCTGAGACCGAGATTCAAAGCAAGTGATGAAGGAACAACAGACAATGACATCCACGATTGAACAAGTGGCCGGTCTTTCCGAAGAACTGGTTTCATTTCTGAATCTTGTCTTCGCCGAACTTCTGGGGAATGCAGAGAAGGGAAGCGTCTCCTTCTGTCGTTGCCTGTCGCCGTCGATCGTTGAATCGCTCGCCATGAATTCCGTGTTTTCACCGCAAGGCTGGAACGTGTGCGCTGTTGTCGAAGACACCGACGCAACGCAGCGTTGGATCACTTCGGACAAAGCCGTCGAGATTCGCGAGGACAAGGGAACTGCAACCCTGATGTTGGTCGATGTGGGGCGCGCGGGTGCGGGAATGGACGGCGTCTACAGCGCGGCGCGCGAGTTGACGGAAGAAATGCTGTTCAAGCAGACTCGTTCACTCGTCCGCAAGCAGGTTGGTCGGGAACTGTTTGAAAAAGCCGAGCAGGCCATCAAACAGGTGCGCTACATCGGCGAACGTAAATCGCTTTCAAAGTGGCAACAGATTGAGTTCTTGGCGGCTTTGTGTGGAAACGCTGACGAATTCGGTCGGTCTGTTTCATTTCTCGGCCTGTGGCCAATTCATGGGGACGCCGACTCGATCAGTGAGCGGGATCTGCAACTTTCGGCCCGAGTCGTGGACCGACTGTTTCTCGGGTCCGGAAACGCACGAACTCCGGCGGAACGTGTCCAGTCGTTGCTGCTCGAAGATGCAACTGAAGAACAAGAAGTCAACTTGCAACGGATGGTGCGCGAAGCGGCGCGATCTCCTTTGCCCGAAGTCATCGAACAGATCGTCGCCCAACCAGCTTTGTGGTTGAATTCGATCCGACCCGGCTTTCTGAACCAAAAGTTGCAATCCGTCAAGATTCGTGATTGGCGCGACACGAAGGGAAAGATCGTCAAGTGGTCGGGGTTGGAACAGGGCAATCCGCCCAAGTTCCTGCTGTCTCGGGAGCGCGTGTCCAAGTTGGAAGTCCGTTTCGCAACTGAACCTGAGCAGTTGCCGAAAGGAAGTGTTGAATATCGCGTCAGCGTGATGTCGGGAGATGATGAACTGGCGTACCGCCATGTCTCGCACGCGATCCGCAAAGGCACACAATATCAGACGGTAAAACTGACCACCGAAGACTTTGAAGGGATCGAGGATGACTCGCAGTTCGAAGCAAAGGTAGTCGTCTCGGTCGTTGGCTTAGACGCTGAAATCGAAGATGAGTCCGAGGAATTCTTGATTCGCTTTGGCGAGGCGAGCAGCGAGACGACTTCCAACAGTTCCAAATTTGAACGCTGTATGATGGAAGGGGCCATCAATATCGCCGACAGCGAGCAGTTTGAAAATGACGTGACCGATTCCGAGTGCTTCGAGATTAACTCAGCCAAGGATCATGTCGCCTTCCGTGCGAAGTCGTCGAAGAAGAGTTTCAAGGTTCAGCGGCCGGCCTTGGTCGATGTACTCGAGCGGATGCAAAGCGAGCAGGCAAGTATCGGTCGGTGGTCGGTGCGTGTTCGCGAGGACGGCCAGCGCATTGCTGATCCGGAGTTCCACGCGCTGGATCGTGGCGAAGCCGCCGAATCGGACTGGGAACGCGCGATCAAGGCAATGGCCGCCTTGCGCAAGGACTTGGCCAGTCGCGGCGGCTTTTGGGGAAGTGTCTATGGCAACCTAAAGAAGGTTGACGAGCTTATCAACGCTTGGTTGCCTGTTTTGGAGCAAGCTCCGCCGGAAATCGCACTGGCCGAAACCATCGAGGTCCAGTCCTTGGCGGGGCGAACGATTGGATTGATTGTATTGCCAAGTCACCCGCTGCGGATTGCGTGGCATGTGGCGTACGATCAACTGCTGCGTCATCTGCGGTACGAACTGGGTCTGTCGCCGGGGCGCGTGAAAGATGCAGTCGAAGATCTTCAGGCTGCTCATGTGCCGTCAATTCTTCCAGGATTGGAAGCGGGGCAGCACTTCGTCTATGCCGATACGCTGTCTTTCTTCGCAACGGCAATGGTCAGCGATCGAGATCCGGAACCCAAATCGGCGGTGGCGATGTTGATGCGCACACTGGGATTGAATGAGCATGATCCTGGCGTCAGTTCAATGGGCTTTCAGGTTAGCGCGTCCTTGGCCCGCGAAGTCTCGCGGTATATCCAGTTCCACGGCCTGGCCAAATCGTCCGGCGGCGCGGTTCTGTTGCATGCCATGCGGCCCGGTGATGGCGGTACAGTGGCGCGAGCATTGGGCAAGGCCCGCAAAGAGACCTCGTCAGGTGACGATGAAGTGTCACCGATTCGATTCAATTTGGAGATGTTTCCGGCTGATCCCGAATCGGACATCACTGGAAACTTCTTGGTGGACCTCGTCGAGCGACATCGAACGGGTGCCGCCGGAATCTCAGACGAGGACCGATGGATGCTAGAAAGTCAGTCTTTGGCCGGCGGCATCACGCTACCGAGGTTGCGATGGGCCAGGAAAGACCATAGCGTTCCAAAATCGTCGGCTCACTTGGCAATCGCGTTCGATAGCTTCGACACGCGAGTTGACTTCCTTCCCTTGGAACAACTCTCCGCGTCGGCTCCGTTGCATGTTTATGGTCTGGTCGCGAACACGCAGCGCTCGTTTCAGTTCCACCCCAATCCGCAATGGCTTAGCTGGCTGCCTGCCGACTCGGATGGCGAGAAACATCCGGTCTCAAGAATCATGAGCGAGAGAGTGTCGAAGCTGAACAAGGCTTTGATGCGCTGCGTCTGTCGACAGGCCGGTCGAGGTGATGGAGAGTGGCCGGCTTTACGGACGCATTTGTCAGCCGAGCAACAAGAGACATTGCGAGTTGTCCATGAACTGTCCGATTGGGTTATCACGGTCGACAGGAACGCAGGCATCGAATACTTTGACGCCCCCCGTGATGAGCCCGCAATCTATGAAACCTATGTCATCGATTGCGTCCCCGAGCGAGACGATTTGGGCAGTTTGCAGATGATCACATCAACGACTCGCACCGATGAAATTCGCGAGTTGTTGGACGCGATGTTGGAAGCGATGAGCCTGAGCGCCAGCCGTAGGAATTGTGAGTTTCTGGTTCGTCATTTGAAGGCACTTAGCGGGCGACTAGCCATGCGTTTGACAAGTTCGGGGAGCGCAAGCAGCGAATTGATCGCTCTGGCGCTCATGCACGCACACTGCGAAATCGCGAGCGACGATGGCACCAACTGGCTATCACTCCAGAACGGCTTTCTCGTGCCCGTCGATGACATTTCGGACTTGGCACCCAGAGAGAAACCGACGAACTTGGAATCTTCGTCAACCGAAAATGCTCCGAAAGTCAGGTCGGACTTGATTTACGTTTCGATGCCGACGCGGGGTGGGTTGTCATTAGCGTTTGTCGAAGTTAAGTATCGGCGCAATCTTCGTGCGGCGCGCTCGCCAGAGCTTGCCCAACAGATCGAAGAACAGACGCAGCTTCATCGTGACGCCTGGATGGATTGGTATTTCGGTGGCGGCACGGCCGATCCCGCGTTGGCAATTCGCCGCAGTCGTTTGGTCCGGGCGTTGCGGTTCTACCTCGAAAAGGCGCGTCGACACTACTTGAGCCCAGAACGATACGATCGCTTTCGAAATCAACTCGATCGACTGATGATCGACGGCGCGAATTACAAGCTGTCGGAGCCGTCGATCCCATTGAGAGGCTACGTCTTCTGTCCGGAATTTGTAGACGTCGACCCGGTCACGATTTCGGATGCGGGCGCTCCAACGAAAATAGTACTCTTCGGTGCCACGACCATGCCTGACTTAGCTGTCGGCGTCGAGCGAACTCCCGTCCCCGATGAATTGAAGAAGGCAGAAGCGGCAGCGAGTGCTACGGACGCGGCTGAACATCTGGAACAGGGAAACCAAGTTACACCCGCTGCGGCCTCGACCGTCGCATTAACCTCGGATACTAACACTGCACCGATTGCATCCGCTGAACAAGCAGTGGAAACAAACGCAGCGTCTGCGAACGATCCGCCGAGTGATGTGCAGCAAATAGCTTCAATTCGATTCGGTAAAGACAAATCGAATGACGAACTCGTCCAGTGGACGGTTTCCCGGGCAGCGAATCCTCACCTAATGATCGTCGGCTTTCCGGGGATGGGAAAGACTGAAGCGGTGATGAACATTTGTCGGCAGTTAATGGCACAAGCCATCACGCCGATCGTGTTCTCTTATCACCCAGACATCGACGAGCGTTTGTCCAGTCAGCTCGCAGGAGTCCGCTTGCTCGACCATCAGCAGCTTGGTTTCAATCCGATGCATATCGACACGCGGACTCCGACCGCGCATGTTGACAGTGCCGGGATGCTACGCGACGTATTCGCGGCCATGTTTCCGGAACTTGGCGATTTACAGCTTGAGCGTGTACGAAGCGCCATTCGCGAATCGTACCAACGGCAAGGCTGGGGAACCGACGCGTCGGAAATGGCGATTCCAGCGTTTCGAGAGTTTTACACGATCCTCAAACGCGATCCTAAACCTGAGAAGAATCTGCTCGCTCGCCTCGACGAACTAGACGACTACCAAGTCTTCTCAAATTCTGGTGAAGTTCGCAGCTTATTAGACAGCACGAACCCGTCCGTTCTGCAAATTCACGCGACACAGAATGACATGGTTCAGCGGGCGACCGCCATGTTATCGCTGTACAACATCTATAAGGAGATGTTCCGTCGAGGCGTGCAAGGAAGAATTACGCACGCTGTCGTATTCGACGAAGCCCACCGCGCCAGCAAGATGCGTCTGTTGCCGAAACTCGCCGCCGAATGCCGCAAGTTCGGTATCTCATTGATCCTCGCGTCGCAATCGGCGAAAGACTTCGACACTGCGTTGTATTCCAATATCGCCAGTTATTTGCTTCTTCGAATGACCGACCAAGACGCCAACATTCTGGCTAAGAATATTACGACGTCGGACCAAGCCAAACGGACTTGCGATCGACTGAAGCAACTGGAGAAGTATCACGCCTTGTTCTTCCGGGAAGGCTTCCGCCATCCGGCGCATGTGAAGCTTGATCCACCGAAGGAGTAGGCGTCATGTTTTCAGCACATTCAATCTCCGCGGCCTAATACTCGATCTCCAACGAAAGATCTTCATCGGAGTAGGCAAGTCCCGCGAACCAACGATCTCGCGCGCTCGCGACCGTCGCCGCCGGTGCCGGGCGAGTCCAATCGATTTGTGTCGCGTCGACAGGGTGAAGGGCGAAGTAATCGGCTGGGAGACGCACTTGGTGATGCTCGCCTGGCGTGCGATCGGTCACACCGATGGGGAAAGGCACAACGATCGCTGTGCCCGAAGCGATAAGCTCGGGAGCCGCGGGCGCTTCGCCTTCGCCACTGCCTTGGCTGTTGATGAAGTTGATCACGATGAGCACGTCGAGCGGCGTGACAAATGCGTCGCCGCTCACGTCGAAGTAAGGCGGCGGCGATCCCGCCGGCGGTGGCAGCGGCAAACGACCCGCCGCGTCCCGGAATTTTGGGTTGTTCAATTCATTGATGATGATCAGCACATCAAGCGGAACGACGAAACCGCTGTTGTCGACGTCGCGCGGATTGGCGGGATTCTGCCAGACCTTCCCGTCTTCGCCGATGCTGACCAGGAACGTCCGCGTCACGGAGTCGCCGTCAGCCTCCCGGACAATGACCGTGACCAGCGCGGAACCGGGCTCGGTGGCGATCGGTGCCAGTGTCAACGTGCCGGTCGTATCAGGTGACGAATAGGTGATGGTCGGGTCGGGCAGGACAGCGGGATTGTTGCTGGTGGCGGTAATCGAGAGCACTTCGTTACCTTCGTCACCATCGGAGATTCCCGACAACACCACGTCGTGGGACGTGATACTCGTGTCCAGAATCACAGCGCCGACCGCATCCAACGTCGGTGGATCATCCAGTTGAACGACGGTGATGATGGCGTTCTCTTGGATCGTGCTGAAGGGGGTGGTGCCGCCGGTCGTCGTCGTATCCGCTTGGCCGCCGCTGGTGCCCGCCGATTGATCCCACGCTCGAAACGAGAACGAAGCCGTGCCGTGAAAGTTCGAGTCTGGAACAAAACGAACGTGCCATTGCGACGAGAGAAGCAAGGCAGAAGTGGTCGAAGCGGTAATCGCGCTCCATGACGTACCGTCCACCGAGTGCTGCCACGTGCCGTTCGCATTGTCGACCGCCACGATCGCGATGCCTCCGACAACTGGACCGTCGATGTCGGTGATCGAGCCCGGTTGCACAATCCCGCTGACGGCATCGCCGACGGAATCTGTCTCGTCTTCGTCGATCGCAGTCAGCAGGTGATCCGCGCTCGGATCGAGTACCGGCGCGTCGTTCACGCCTTGTACGGTAAGTGTCGCGGTGACGACGTCGAAGCTGAACGCAGTCGTTCCGCCGTTGGTTGATGTATCGTGTTCGGTTCCAGCAGTGCCAACCGTCTGGTCCCAAGCACGGAACGTGAACGTCGCCGGCCCATTAAAATTCTCGTTCGGGACGAAACGGAGCTTGGCCGTCGGTTCGAGCAATCTCGCCATCGTTGACGAAACGGCTCCGAGATCGAGCCACTCGTCCGCGATGTTGTACTGCCACGTGCCTGTCCCGGTACTCGTTCCGACCACGGCAATCGATTTGATCGTGTTGCCGTCGGGATCGTTAATCGAACCATCGCGAACGATCGAGGCGACGGTGTCCCCGGCGGGATCAGTGGTATCTTCCGGGATCGGCGTCAACACGGGAGCGGGCGTCGCGTTCAGGACAGGGGCGTCGTTGAAGGCCGTGAGTGTCACCGTGGCCGTGGCGACGGAGCTGTTCGATGCGCCATCGTGTACGACGATGGTGATCAGCCGATCGGTCACTACCGGAGCGTTGGAGGCGTTACGATACGTGAGCGTCCGCAACACGTCCTGATAGACCGAGGAGGCAGCGGTCCCCGACAGTGTCAAGGAGCCAAGAACGGGATTGTAGTTCGCGGTAAGTCCCGACGCGCCAACCGTAACGGCCAACGTCTCATTCGCGCCGTTCTTCAGGTTCGTGATCACGACGGTCGCCGAAACGATCGCGGTTTCATCGACGACGGTCAAGTCGGTATCGACAATCGCGACCGCTGGTTGATCTTCCGCGAATGCAGCTTGGAAATTGATGCCGTTACCGTCCGGGCCGTTCAAGTCGAGTGTCGGAGGCGGATTCTCGATGACCAGCGTCGCTGCTCCTTGCCCGAAGACACGGAACGG
This sequence comes from Planctomycetota bacterium, assembly GCA_027622275.1. GTDB lineage: Bacteria > Planctomycetota > Planctomycetia > Pirellulales > Pirellulaceae. The sequence goes on from JAQBZB010000262.1 coordinate 11,205, forward strand.
CTTCCCGCCGATTGTGATCGGGCTAAGCTCGGTCCAGCCGCTGCCGATCGTGACCGTGTCGCCCAAGTCGCGCCGAACGACGACACGATTCGAGGTATCAGACAGGTTCAATATCTCTTGCACGGTGCCGATCGTCAGGCCGTTGTCGCCCGTGCCAGTGATATCGATCTCTTCGATGCCCATGATTCGAATGTTCGGAATCGCAGAGAGATCCAACGCCAACCCGCCACCTTCCAGCCGCAACGTATCATTGCCGCGACCGCCGGCCACTTGGCGGAACGTCAGATCGGTGACGCCAAGCACGTCGTTGCCTTGGCCGCCACGAAGCACATCCGCGCCGCCCGCACCGTGGAGCGTGTCGTTCCCCTGCCCGCCGACAATCGCGTTGGCCCCGGATGTCCCCGTCAGCTCGCTGTCGTCTTCGGTGCCCACGATCGGCACCTTGCCGCGGAAGTCGCGACCGAACAGGACGTAAGTCCGGCCACCGGCCCCGGCGTATGGGAACTGCGAAGGTGCGCCGATGATCACGTCATCGAAGCCGTCGCCATTGACATCGCCCGCGGCAGAAACGGAGTAGCCGCTGCGGCTGAGAAAACGCTCGCCGATCAGCCGCATGCCTTGGTCATCTGAGAGAGCCGCTAACGTCAAGCCGCTGGCGAAACCTCCCGATCGGCCAAAGATCAGATACGACTCGCCAACTCCCGACACGCTGCTGTCGGCGTAAGGCGCACCAATAATAAGGTCTGCAAACCCGTCGCCGTCAACGTCGCCGGCGGAGCTGACCGAGAAGCCCGCGTAATCAACGCCGTCGCCATCCACGAAGGCTATCCCATCGATGCCGGTGATGCTAAAGCCGTTGCCCGAACCGTCGAGCGTGCCGAGGTTAATCGTCGCGCTGAAGCCACTCGCCTTGCCAAAGATGACATACGCGCGGCCGGCTCCGGCGGGCGTCCCCGTGTCGGAGTCCCATGGATTGTCTCGATCGCCAGGGGCTCCGACGAGCAGGTCCTCGAAACCGTCGCCGTTGAAGTCGCCCGCCGAGCTGAGCGAAAACCCGGCGCGTTCGTAGGGAAGAAACCCATCGACGCGAAAGCCGTTCGTACCGTTCAAGCCGTCGACGCCTTGCACGGGGCTCGTCCCGCCAAAGATGACATAGGCCGAGCCTGCGCCAACGACACCGTTGGGGTCCGCATAGGGCGCACTCAGGGCGAAGTCGTCGAATCCGTCGCCATTCAAATCGCCAACCGCGCTGACCGCCGTGCCGAGATGATCGTCGGGCGCCAAGCCAAACAACGGAAATCCGCTGCTGCCTGTCACCGCCTCCAAGTTCAACGATGGAGCGAAGGCAGTGCCTTTGCCGTACACCAAATACGCTTTGCCGGTTTCCGCGGTTACGGAAAGGTCGTCAACGGGCGTCCCAACAAGAAAATCGTCGAAGCCGTCACCGTTCACGTCGCCTGCGGTCGAGACCGACCAGCCCGCTCGGTCATACTCCAACAAGCCTTGCAGCAATACGCCGTTGCTGCCGTTCAGCGCGGTTAGCGACGGGGACGGAGCAGTGCCGCCAAACAACAGATAGGCTTGGCCTGTTCCAGCGAGGCTGCCCGTGCCGGTGTTTCGATTCGCGTAGGGTGCGCCGATGAGGAAATCGTGGAAGCCGTCGGCATTCACGTCGCCCGCGTCGCTGACCGAGAAGCCCATGTGGTCGGCGGAGTTCAAGCCAAACAGCCACTTGCCGTCGGCGGCGTCGATACCAGGTGAAAGTGCAATGTCCTTGAAGCCGGATGACTTTCCGTAAATCACGTAGGTCGCGCCTGTTCCCGCCAGGAATCCCGGCGCGACGGGTGCTCCGACCAGCAGATCGTCGAAGCCGTCCGCGTTAATATCTCCCGCGTTGCTGACCGAAAATCCGGTCAAGTCTTGCGGTACAAGATTCGTAAGGACAAAGCCCTGGTCATCCAAAGGCCCGCCATCGCGGAGGTCCGCCAGCGGCAGCGTCGCCAACAAGCGGCGGTCTTCGAGCGGTTCGAGCAGCAAGCGCCGAACGCTCGGTCCGTACCCTCGCCGACCGGCTTTCGCCGCATGTTTTCTTCGATTTGAGGATGGATTTAGCCAGCCCAACACAGTGGCGACCTCCGAGCAGGTAAGCAATTCACCAATTCTCATAGTAATTGGGGATTCAAATCCTGCACACGAATTTGCGCGGAGCCGCAGCCGACTTTTGCGGCGAAGGTAACGATTCTGCCGGCGGAAAGGCGGCAATTCTTCGGCTTCGCAGCACACCACGGCCCAACTCAAGGCGA
>JAQBZB010000263.1 GCA_027622275.1 Planctomycetota bacterium
CCTGTTGCTACGACTTGGAGTTTCTATCGAAGAAGATGTAGAATCGAAGACGTCCGAAGCTCGGAGTTCTGACTGACTGATCGTGCTGCGAGGCACACCGACAACATCGTTTTGAAGAGCGAGGGTATCGGCGTTGTAACGCATTGCTTCACGTGATGTGTCACTCGCTGAGTCAGCCCGTCGAAAAAGCCGGGTACCCGCTTGCGGGTGGCTCTGTCAGCGGTTCGAACGCCGGATGAGACAGTGTGGAGCCTTCGAGCTTCGGATATCTACCAGGGTGGCGAGACCGAACCACTTCCAGCTGACGGAGCCGTGCCCGCAGCCTGCCAGTCGCTAGACACCCAGTCCTCAAAAAACTACCTTCACGTAGTAGCGCTGCATGTACGCGCTCATCTCAATTCGCAAATTTCACCATGACAGTGCTTTATACTCCCTTTACGACACCCATGAATACAAGTGTGACGGCAAATCCGAGAGGCGGTTACCGATTCCTGCCAGGCATCGAGCCATACTCTTCGGGTGTCGTTGCGGAGCCCGGTTGGGAAATTGTCCACGCCACGTTGGCGCGTCCGCTGGTGTGGCATGACGGCCTCGATTCGATTCGGCGACATCTCGAACATATGGGTCGAAATCGGCATGCACTTTGTGGAGTCGAACTACGTTGTCCCGAGCCGTTTTCGATGGACGGCTTCGTCGCCTTCAATCGACAGTACCGATCGTTGCTCGAAGATTGGGACATGCTGGTCGACGGCGCAAATCCCATCGCCCGTACCAACGTCGCGCCCGTCGAGAATGCGCCGAATGAATCGGTCGTCTTTGGATTCTCGTATACCCAGCCGAGCAACATCAATCGAACTACGTTCGTCGTTGCCGGCGGGGGCGAACTGCGCGGGAGTCTCGACGCAAAGAACATCGTCCGCGTCGGTGAAACCAGCGAAGATGCGATTATCGAAAAGGCGCGTTGCGTCGTCGAGATCATGCGCGAGCGGCTGGCCAGCCTCGGAGACAACGAGCTGCTGTCACAGATCAATGTCTACACGGCACACAACTTGAGACGAGTATTCGCCGAGGAAATCATCCCCGTGCTTCCAGCGGCCGCTCACCTTGGCGTGCGTTGGTATTACTCTCGCCCGCCGGTTCGGCACATCGAGTTCGAGATGGATATGCGGGGCGTCGTCAGAGATGTTGTGATCGATTTCGATTGTTCAGATCAATGATTGTCGATACATTAGCATAAGCCGTCGAGCCCAAGCCCTCGGCGAACCGATTGCAATCGTGACCCGGTCCCGGAATTGTCGTAAGAGTAGGACGGATGAATGTCACAATCGAGTGCCAATCACCGACGCGAAGGTTTTGACCGGCGTTGGTTCCTCAATAGCAGCAGCGTCGCGGTCGGCGCGTTTGCTTTGCCCACATTTCCTTCCTCCGCATCGATCGCGGCTGACAAGCCAACACGGCGGGGGCGGGCGGAGCAGGCCATTGTGATTCTGTTACAAGGCGGCTGCTCGCATCTCGATACGTGGGACTTGAAGCCCGACGCGCCCGCCGAAATCCGCGGCGAATTTCAGCCGATCGCGACCAGCGTGCCTGGCGTGACGGTCTGCGAACATCTGCCGCTGCTGGCCCAGCGGGCACATCAGTACAACGTGCTGCGCAGTGTTTACCACGCCACCCCCAGCCACGAAGCCGCCATCCACTGGGTGTTGACCGGCTACGACTATCCCGGCGCGAACACGTCGACCCGCAACCGCAACATCAAACCCTCGATGGGTTCGATCGTGGCGAAGGCACTTGGGTCCGACCAACCGGGCTTGCCGCCCTATGTTTGTGTGCCGGACAAGGGACAATTGGGAGACCGCGTCCGCTATGCGTCCGCGAATTTTCTGGGTATGGCCTACGACCCATTCGAATCGGGCCTGCCACCTTCCGACGCCAAGAGCGCCTTTCGCATGCCGCCCAACTTGAGCCTCGGCAAGGACGCCGATCTGCGCCGTATCGATCATCAGTTGTCGCTGCTCCGTCAACTGGACCGCTTCCCCCGCGCCCTCGACGCGGCGGGCAACATGGATGGGATGGACGTGTTTCAGCGGCAAGCGATGGAGATGCTCGCCAATCCGGCGACACGCAACGCATTCGACCTTTCACAAGAACCCGTCGCGTTACGCGAGCGTTACGGTAACACACGTGTTGGCCAGGAAGCGATTCTCGGCCGACGACTTGCCGAGGCCGGCGTCCCGTTTACTTTGGTCAATTTCTCGCTCAATCAGGACTGGGACACACATTCAAACGGCTTCCAGACGCTCAAGGCAACACGGTTACCGGAGTTTGACCGAGCCGTATCTGCGCTGTTGGACGATCTCCAGGATCGCGGTCGCTTGGACTCGACACTGGTCGCGGTGATCACCGAGTTCGGCCGCACTCCGATCATCAACAAGACGGCTGGCCGCGACCACTGGTCGAATGTGTTTTCCATTGTCATGGCCGGCGGCGGTTTGAAATCCGGCCAGTTCCTTGGCACCAGCAACTCGCGCGGCGAGGTGCCTCAAGACCGTCCCATCCATATCAACGACGTGCTGGCGACGATCTATGGCCAACTCGGTGTATCGACGGATCTGGTCCACTACGACGACGGCCGGCCGGTTCCCGTGTTGTACGATGGACACGCAATTCCGGAACTCATCTGACTGGTCGGACGCAACGGCAGGGAGCACTCAGGTCATGAAATATTTGGTTCTCGCCGGTGTCATGGCAATTGCCGTCGGTTGCGGAGCTGGCCCCGTCGACAAACCTGTCGCCGCGCCCAAACCATCGCCCCCACCCGCCAAGCCCGCTGCCGCTCCGTCACGGCCGCCGGTCGCGACGCCCGACACCGTCGCGGCGGATGCATTCGCGAACCCGGCGGAGGCCGTGACAGCGCTCGTACTGGCCGTCTCGGAAAGCAACTCCGAAGACTACGCAAGAGCCCAGTCCTGGCTGCTGCTACAGAAGGCAACCGCGATTCCGGCAGTGGCCGATTTGGTGCGCGACGAGCAAGCTCCGATGTTCGCGCGGACCAACGGCTGCAAAATGCTTCCCCAACTGGGACCAGAAGCGGCTGAAGTTTTGTTGGAACTGTCTCAAGCCGATACGCCGCGCGTGCGGCAGGTCGCGATCGAAGAATTGGGGAACGTGCGACCAGCAACCCCACAAGCCATCGACAGCCTGATCGAACTAACACAGGCAGCGGACAACGAAATCCGACTGGCCGCGGTCCTCGGGCTTGAACATATCGACCCGCCCGCCACGAAAGCTGCCGAAACGATGGTCGCCATCTTGAACAACACCAGCGAACCGGAACCGCTACGTAGCGCTGCCAAGCAATGCTTGACAAAGGTCAATCCGCGGAAGACGTTCAACGATTGATCCTGCCCGCCAGATTCACGCCAACTACAATCCATCCTGCCTTTGTGGAGATCTGCCGACTGTCGAGGTCGCGGAGCAAAGTATGACCAAGCCACTGGCTGCCGTTCGTCTCGCGTTGTGTTGTTGTTCGACGATGAGCCTACTCGCGGCCGCCGCCGCCGCACAACAAGCGACCGACGAGATCGTCTTGCGCGGGCACTTGGCTCCGGTCTTGATGGGAGTCTTCACGCCCGATGGCGAGCGGGCGATCACGGCCAGCTCGGATGAAACGGCCAAGCTCTGGGATCTGCAATCGCGCGCGGAAGTGCGCCAGTACACGGGCCACACCGGGCCGCTGTTTTGTCTTGCGCTGAGTGCCGACGGTCGGACGCTCGTCACCGGAGCACAAGACAATACGCTGCGTGTGTGGGACGTGCCGCAAACGAAGCCGATCTACTGGCTCGCGGGCCATGGAGGCGCGGCGGCAGGACTCGCTCTGAGCACGGATGGCCGATCGATCGCTTCGGTTGGAGTCGACAAGAAGTTGCGTTTGTGGGACACAACTAAATTGCCGACTTCGATAGACGTGAACAGCCAGCCGATCGATCCCGCGGCGCTCTCGAAGCAACTTGCCGCGCACGAGCATCCTGCCACCGCGGTCGCGTACCGCAACGACGGCAATCTCACGGCCACGGCGGACGATCATGGACGCGTCGTCTTCTGGAGCCCGTATCTCGACCAACCGCAAGGACAAGTCGAAGGTTCGCCCATCACGGCGCTTGCCTTTCACAGCAACAACCAACAACTTTTCGCCGCCGGCAACGACGGCCTGATCCGAATCTGGCAGTTGCCAACGCCGCTCCCCAAACAAATCGAAGGGATTGCCGCTGCCATCCAACATCTGGTTCTCGTCAGCAATCAGCCGCTGGCCGTGATCGCCACAAGCGATCAAGTGACGCGGGTGATCAATCTGGATACGAGCGCGGTCGTCCGCGAGTTTCCCAAACGCGAGAAGCCGGTGACGGCCATCGCCCTTTCGCCGAACAACGCCGTGCTGGCGATCGCCGAAGAAGGTGGGCGCGTCGTTCTCTTCAACATGGCCAACGGCGAAGAGCAAGGCGCGTTCAGCGGTCACGCGGGAAGTGTCCACAGCATCCAGTTCCACCCTGACAATCAACAGATCTTCACCGCCGGTGTCGACGGGACGGTTCGGCATTGGCGGATACCAGTCGCCAGCGTGCCGATGAATGGTCACACGGAACCGCTCAGCGTGCTTGCCGGCAGCCACGGCGGTCAGTGGTACGTGACGGGAGCGGCCGATAAGACCGTCCGCGTGTGGCAAGCGGGCGGCCAGCCTGTGCGAGCGCTGGCCGGTCACCTGCAGCCAATCACCGCAGTCGCCGTGCGCACCGACGACGCGCAGATCGCCTCGGCCGACGCCGAGGGAGCGATTTGGCTGTGGAACGCCAGCAGCGGCGCTCCCGAAGGAACGCTCTGGGCTCCCGCCGCCGCGACCACCGCCATGGCGTACGATCGCGCCAACGGATCGCTGATCACGGGCGACGAACAAGGTTGGCTCCGTCGTTGGCAACTGCCGCCGATCGCGCCGACGCTCGGCAACGGACACACGCAGCCAATTCGATCTGTCGCGACGACTCCCGATGGCAAGTGGATCGTGAGCGGCTCGCAGGACCAAACCGTTCGTGTCTGGAACGCAGAGAACGGCCAAGCGGTCCGCACACTCGACGCGCCCGGCGGCTTGGGAGGCGTCGTCTCGTCGGTCGCGATCAGTGTTGACGGCGCGCGTGTGGCAGCCGTGAGCGAAGCGGGACAGCTCGCGATTTGGAACCTCGCCGACGGAGCCTTGCAGCAACGCCGCACCGGCACCGGCGGCGCCATGTTTGATGTCGCCTTCCTGCAGGGCGGCCTGCAAGTTGCCACGCTCGAAGCGGACCAGACGCTGCGGCTGTGGCAGGTTCCGCTCGCCGCCACGGAAAACGAAGCGGACGCGCTGCCTTATCAAGTGGTCAAACTCCCTGACGCGAGCACGACGACACTTATCATTTCCAGTGATGGAAAATGGCTCTACGCGAGTGGCGCGAGCAAGCTCGTCCGCGGGTGGCCCTTGGCGGACGGTAAAGTCGCGAACGAAAGTCCGCAGTGTACACTTTCGGTCGCTCAGGCTCCGATCACGGATTTGGCAATCAGCCGTGACGGCCAACGGCTGGCCGCGGCGAGCGAAGATCGCAACGTCTACGTGTGGGACGCGGTGGCATTGGCGGGGGCACCGGCCGGCCAGAACTTGCCCCCCGTGCAAACGTTCACCCACGCCACGCCGATCCGTAGCGTCGCGATCTCCGACGATGCAACGCGATTGGCCGCTGCAGGTGACGACTTCACGGTGCATCGCTGGGATCTGGCGACCGGGCAGCTCGCCGAACGGCTGCGCGCCCATACGCAACCGGTGCTCGCCGTTTCCTTTGTCGGAGCGTCGCAGCGTCTCGTATCAGCTGGGCAAGACAATTCGCTTCGCGAGTGGACGCCTGCGGTGACGCAAGTGACTCGCGCCAGCCAGGACAACGCGCCGCAAGCCATCACGCACCTTGTGGCCTGTGCCGGTGAAGTTAGCTGCGCGGCGTTGTTGAAGAGTGGTCAAAACGTTTTACTTTGGAAGAGCGACGGAACGCCGCTGCCGCCGCTTGTGCCTCCCGCTGGCGGGCTGCAGTCGCTGCGTGCGAGCAGCGATGGAACGCGGCTGGTAACCGGCAATGCGCAAGGCCAAGTCAATGTCTGGACGGTCGCTGACGGAAAGCTCATCACAACGCTCGAAGCAGGCGGCAGCATCGTCGACGCCGCGTTCAACCGCGCCGCGGCGGAAGTCGCCGTGGCCGACACGCAGAACCGCGTGCGGATATTTTCTTTGGAACCAGCTCGGCTCGTGGAAGAGATTTCGCTCGCGCAACCGGTCACCGCCGTCGCCTGGTCCGCGGACGAGCAGCAATTGGCGCTGATCGGCTCGACCCCGCAAGGACTCGTTGCCTCGCGAGCCCTCCGCAGCCTGTGGGGCGAATTGCCGGAAGGGCCAGCTGCGTTGGCGCTGTCTCCCGACGGGGCGCGGATTTTCGTTGGCAACGCAGACGGCAAGATCCGGCAGCTGCTCACAGCCAACGGCGTCGTGGAACGAACGCTCGAAGGTCATGCCGATGCCATCACCGAGCTGATGGTCGCTCCCAACGGCCAGCAGTTGGCCAGTGCAAGTCGCGACAAGACACTGCGAATCTGGAACGCCGGAGATGGCAGCTTGCTGCACACGCATGAGCATCCAGCGCCGCTGACGAGCGTCTCGGTTTCGCCCAACAGCCTGCGGATCGCTTCGATCGCGGAAGACGGCATCGTGCGAGTCTTTGACGCAGCCAGCGGCTTGCCGTTGGAAGACTTCTCGGGGCACGAGCCAGTCGCGGCCCGCGTCCGCTGGCTCGCCGACAGCATCACACTCGCCTCCGCCTCCGTCGACAAGACTCTGCGAATCCGCCAATCGTCCGCGGTTCGATCGTTCCGCGCACACGAAACTGCGGTGACCGACATGGTGCTCTACAACGGCGGAGCCCAGACGCTTAGCTGTTCGGCGGACGGCCGCGTGGTGATGAGCGACGCCACGTCGGGGCAAGTCGTTCGCGAGTTCACGGGCGTCGCCGGCGCGCCACGAGCGATCGCTTCCCGCGTCGACAACCAGCGAATTGCCGTGGGGACCACGGATGCGAAAGTGTTTGTCTGGAATGCGGGCAACGCCGAATTGTTACAGACGCTTGCTGTCGACGGCCCGGTGCGCGCGATCGCGTGGAGCGTCGACAACCAGAAGCTCGCCGTCAGCACCGAGTCGAACAAGCTGTTTATCTTTGGTCCACCCTTGCCGGCGCAACCGGGCAGCGAGTTGGTCGAGCATCAGCAAACCGCGACCGAATCGCCCGCGACGCGGCTCGTCTTCGATCGCGACAACCGCACGATTTGGGCGAGTCATGCCAGCGGTCATCTGGCGCAGTGGTCGTATGCCGCTCCGACGCAGATCCGCCAGTTCAATCATGGCGGGCCGGTCTATGGAGTGACCATCAGTCGTGACGGTAAGACGATCGTCTCGTGCAGCGTGGATCAAACGGTTCGCGTGTGGGACAACACGACCGGCCAGCAGCGATTCCAAATGAACGGGCATGTGGGAGCCGTGCATGCGGTCGCGCTGAGCCCCGACGAATCGTTTGCCGTTTCGTCCGGCGCGGATCGGACGCTGCGGTTATGGGACGTGGTGGGCGGACGTCAACTGAAGCAACTGGCGACGCTCGACGAAACGATGTACTCGGTCGTCGTACATCCCAACGGCCAGCTGGTCGCGGCCGCCGGCGCGGATCGCAAAGTCTACTTGTTCGATCTAATCACCGGAGCGATCGTGCGGACACTGGAAGGTCATACCGACTTTATTCACTGCGTCGCGTTTAACGCTGCCGGAACACGGCTGCTGTCGTACGGCTACGCGGGGCAGCTGCGCATCTGGGAACCCACCGCCGGCCAACTGCTGTTGGAACAACCGATCGGCCGCATCGGGAATTATGCCAACTACAACGCCGACGGCTCACGCATCTTGTTTTCCAACGGCGACGGCACCGCCCGCGTATTCGAAGTCCCGCCTCCAGCAAAGTAGTCCCGCAATCTGCCGTCAACGCCGTCCATCGCGGTCGAAGGAACGTGGAAAACGGCGCTGCAAACGGGTCTACTATTTATCGACGACGATGGAAAACAGTTCTGGCGCGCTGTCTGACCTCTACCTTCTGGCCGCCACACGGTTCTCACTGAATCAGTCCCACCAGATCGCCAATCGAGCGAATCCTGTTCGGCGTCGCCAAGTAGCTGATCCCGCGGTGCAGATGCAGCCGAAACTGGCGGTTCAGCGTTTCAGGCAACAAATCTAATCCGTCGCGGACGCAACGTTCTTTGAGAACCGCCGTATACAGCTCGTGGCATTCACCACCGAATACATGCCAGCTCATTTCTAGGTTGCTGTCCGCCGGGATGTCGATCGGCGTCGGCGGTGTGGGCTCCTGCAAGGATACGCAAAGAGCCCAGCGGCAGAGGATGTTCCATTGTTCGATCCCAGTCCGCGACTTAAGGCGGATGAGCTGATCTCTGGCTTGAGTCGAGAGACGGATTTGTTTAATGCTCATGACGAGACCTCCTCCAGATATGCGGGTTCTTCGACCTCCCAGAAATATCCTTCTCGGGCCACCGTTGCTCTCCGTTCTTCATCGTAATCGAGGTGATAGGCGCGAGCGATGTGCGGCTGCAGCGTGTGAAAATAGTCGCGCTCGATTTCTGTGTCGGTCGAAAGAATCAGAATCTGATGACTGGCGTTGGGGAAATATCGCTCGACGAGTTGTTGGCGATGTTCCGAGTCCAAACGGGCCATCGGTGTGTCGATGATCGCCGGTAGCGGACGACCCGCAGCGCGCGACAGTCCCCACAACACCGAAATCGCAAAGATTTGCTTCTCGCCTTCCGACAGCCGTTGTTTGGAGATAGGCCGCCCGCTGTTGTCGAACAACGCGATGGCGAACGTGTCCGGATCAATCTGCACTCGCTGCACCAAGGACTTTTTCCGGAGCAGGAAACGAAACGATTCCGTCACCAACTCGGAAAGCCGATCAATCTTGCTTGTGGTGGCGCGCCGCAAAAACTGCTGCATGGTCTCTTGAGTGCGAACCAGCAGGCTCGCCAACCGAGTATCCTCTTCACCCCGAATCTCCTCGTCGACTACCTGCCGTCGCAGCTTGGCGAACTGGTTTTCCAACCCCGCCCGTTCGTTGCGGCGCGTATCCAATTCCCGATCGAGCCGCTGAATTTGCTGATCGAGTGTCCCAACTTCCTTTGCCGCTGCCGTCAATTGTTCCGCGACTTCGCGAATGGTTTCCTCTTCGGGAACCGCAGCCAGGCTGCGCTGCACATCCTCTTGGGAGCGCCGCCCGTTCTCGACGCGCCGCAGCAAGTCATCACGGATGCCTCTCTTTTCCGCGAAGCCACGCTCCAAGAAATGGCCGAGCAAGCGGCGTGCGGTGTCCGACAGTTGCAGCCGAGGGTCGACCGCGCTCTCCACTTCACGTGTGCTGCGATCCTTGGTGAGAAATTCCGCCACCACGGCTGCGGCTTTGGCATCCACTCGTTTGCGCGTCAGCAGCTTGAGGAGTGACTTATCACGTCCAACCAGCAGTTTAGTGATGATGCCCGCTTCAGCGGCTTGTGTCTCTCGATCTGCCTGATTTACCACGTTGTTCAGCAATTCGGGGATCAGCATCAACGGCAACTCCGTCACGGCCAGCGCCACCAGTTGCGCTTCGTGTTCCTGTAACGAGAGTTCCAGTTCCACGAGCTTGCGCTGTTGCGACTCGCGTTGCTCCCAATGCTGACCACCGATCCGCGCAAACCGCTCTTCCGCTTTTGTCATGCGTTGGTGAGCCGCCTGTCGTGGATTTTCCAGTGCGCCGCGCTCTTGAACCAGCCGCTCTATTTCCGTTTGCTTCGTCTGTAACTGGGATTCCAGCCGCTCGACTTCTTGCATGTCGGCGGACTTCTGCGTCCGTTTCGCCAAACGGCTTTCCAAGACCCCCGTGTCCGAAACGAGTCGCTCCACAAGGTCCAAACCAAGCAGCGATTTGATCGCGCCGCCCAACGCTTCCGTGCTCGTTTCGTCTTCGGCCAGGAAGCGAATCTTCTCGGCGTCGAAAAAGCAGAGTTGAGCGATACCAAACGGGATCAACTCTTCCACGACCTGATTCCAATTCTCCGACAACCAGCCATCTACTTCGCCGTCGCGACACACTTGCACCGTTTCGCGAATTTTCCCGCGCACGTCCACCCAACTGCGAGTCACTTCGTACAGATGCTCGTGGCCTTCCGACGCATACCGGAAAGCAAGTTGAATGGCCGCCCCATCGCTGGGCGCCGCGCCATGATGGATCGATTCACGCAAGAAGTCGTCGTAAGGTTTCTCGCCCCGTTTGGAACAGCGCGCCCGCTTGCCGTACAGCACCAACTGCACCGCGTCCAGCAATGTCGTTTTTCCACCGCCGTTAATCCCGCCACACAAAACTATCGGCGCTGGCCTGCCGGCGCGCTTCTCGGGCGCCAAGTTGATGACTTGTTCGCCACAATACAGGCAAAAATTGCGCAGCGTTATTTGATTGAGAATCATGTTCGCGTCCTATTCAATCCGATTCGCATTCTTCAAACAACGCCCGCTGCATCGTCGTCGGCTTCGTCGTCACCAGTTGCACCAGCGCGGACGTCGATTCGATTTCCTCCGCGTCGCGTCGCCGCCGCTCTTCGTCACGACGAATCTGGAGCGCCGCTTGCTCGTTTTCGAATTGCCCGGATTTCAGCCGTTCTTCGAGCTTCTCGTAAATTCCCGCCCGTCGCGTCATACCGCAAAATGCGCGTTCGATATCCAGCAAGCTGGCTTGCAACTCGAAGAATTCTTCGTCCTCTCCACACACTTCACGCAGCAACTGCCAGTCGGCGGCCCCCAGCGGATTGTCATCCAGGGTCGGCTTGGGAAACGGCTGTCCGGTGACCTCCTGATAAATCGTCGGCAGGCTGTCGTCGAACTCGTGTTTTTCGTAGAGCCAGAGGTTGCGAATCTCCTGGAGTTCCGGCATCGAAATCAATTCCAGGTCGCGAAATTCCTCCGGGCCAAGTTGCCGCACTTGCGTTTGCGTTTCCAGCACACGCCGCAACCAAAACTCACGAGCCTTCTTCGTGTACGGGCCGCGAATGATCGCCAGGTTGTCTTCGTCCTTGCCAAACAGATCGACGCGGCCGCTCATCCGCCGATAATCGCGCCGCGACGTTTCTTGCGAGAAGTCCCCCAGTTCGTTTCGCAGCTCCAGCAGCGGCGTCATCCAAACCTTTTCGTCGTCGTTCTTGATCATCGCTTCCATCGAACGATCTTTGTCCACCACCGTACAAACCCAGCAGCCGAAGCGGCTATTGCCGCAACTGGGCGTCGTCGAGTCCACCACTAGCGGGCACTCGCCGTCGGTGGACGCTCCCTGGTACATCCCCAGCAACGACTTGTTGGTGTGGTCCCAGGGGTTCTTCACCTGCATCAGGAACAGCCACACGTCGTCGTTCGTCCAATCTTCGATCGGCGTGTAGATGCGCGAATTGGGCAAGTTCGAATTCAACGTCAATCGCTCGTTCATGAAGGCGCGGCGAGACTGCTTCTCTTGGCTTGCCATCTGTCGCCCGCGGAGTTGGCTCTCGGCCTTTCGCGTCCCCAACACCAACAACGCCTCGCCGTTTTCGCGAATCACGTTGCGGATGAAATTGTTGGAGGGATTGATTTTCATCCGGCTGGTACACCAGCGAAAACTATGTCGCGGGGCCGGATACCCTTTGCCAATCAGGTTGACCCAAAATGCATCCTGTACCGCTGGTGTCAGTTTGTGTGGCGTGACGGGCAAGCCCTGTTCGGCAGCCGCCTTCCGCATCTTGGCGTGAGACGCATCCACCCACGCGGCCACCATCGGCTGCTCGACCAGCGTGTCGGTCGAAATCACATGCACCGGTTTGATTCGCTGTTCCTCCGGCAGATCCCGCAGCGCCAGCCAAATCAATTGCAACACCGCGCTCGAATCCTTACCGCCACTGTAGCCGACCACCCACGGGATTTGGTCCCACTGATAGAGTTCGCGAATCTCTTCGCAAATCACTTTCACGGCCTGCCCCATGCCGTGCTCAGCAAACGCCGAGTTCTCATTCTTACTTGCTGCTCGTCCGGCCATTGCGATTCCTCCTGAATTGACTTTCGAGTGTCTGCTCGTCGGCCGTGAGTTCCAACTTGAGATGTTTCTTGATCAGATTGGCGGCCAGAGCCACATTGACATTGCGTTTCGACAACCGGCCAGCGTTCATCGCTCGCCCTTCCCATTGGGACGCGTTGCCACGCGACCAGTCGAGCGTCTCCAGCTTCTTCAGCCGTTTCTTCCAATCGGAGGCGTGTTGAGACAGCAGCGTCTTGCCGACGAGGGCCAGCGCCGCCAAGGCCAAGGTGTGCGCATGCACGTAATCGCGCCGCAGGTCCGCGGCACTCACCTTGCGTTGCCGAGCCAACTGCCAATCGCCGACATGCTGCGAAACCTCGGTCCAGAATTCGACCGCCACTTTTGTCTTGGCTTCGACCGAATCGAGTTCCAGGCCCACCAACAACGCCTGCGTTGCGTTCGAGATTCCGCTGAGCGTGAACAGTTTGATCGAACGATTGGAAATCGAACTGCGTTCCGTCTCGGTCAAACCGTTGAACACCGGCACCCGCTCCATCACCGTCTTCGCCACCAGCGCGTCCTCGTCCCGATGGTCGTACAACAGCCCCAGCGAAGGCGTCGTCCGCACGGAAAAGCGATTCAAGTCCGCAAACATCTGCTGGCAGCGTTTCAAACCCACGTCCAGAAAGAACACGACCGAGATCGTCTCGTCGCCCAGGTCGGGATTCTCGTGCAGCGCCGCTTCGATCGCGGCCCGGCGGTGTTGGCCGTCGTTGATGACGAAGCGGGCGTTCATCGGCACGTGCAGCCGGCCGATGTTCCGCTCCGAGTCCTCGTCGCCCAGCGGTTCGAACTTTACCTTTCCGTCGATCGACGCCGTCAGCGCCGAGAACGTGTAACCCTTGGGGTTCCGCACGATGTAGCGAGCGATCTCCGGCACGCGCTGTTTGTTGAGCGACCGTTGCGCTCGCAGTTCCGGCCGCAGTTCTTCTTCGTCGAACAGAAAGATCCGCGGGATCAGCCGCAGCGGGCACATGGAAATGTAGTACTCGCGTCCCGCCTGCACGCCGCGAATCGAAGGAAAGATGTACTCGAATGCGGCCATTTCGCACGTCCTTATGGAAGTCATATATTTGACTTCCAAAATCTACTAGTTGACTTCCACTCTGTCAACCATACACTTTGGAGTGCGGCGACTTGTCGCCGCTTTGCTCTGCGGCGGAGCCGCTTTCTTTCCCCGTCATCGCCAGTTCGATCCGCTTTGCCCCCCCCCCACAA
>JAQBZB010000264.1 GCA_027622275.1 Planctomycetota bacterium
GCCCGCTTCGCGACCTCGGTGCAAAGAAACAATTGAGACAATTGTTCTACATTAAAGCTGCACGACCTCACCAGCGCAGGGCATCAAAGCTTTCCTCCAACCATCGAAGGCAATTCTGCCCACTATTGTTTGCAGCTGGCGGGCACAGGACAAGCACGTTCGTTTAGCTTCTTCTTCGACGGGATCTCAGAATCACTCGCCCCTTCGACTTGCCGATCTCCGGGGCGGGGCCTGTTGTGGCCCTTGTCGCGCGGTTCCTGGTTCTAGCCTCGTCCGCGAGTCGGATGTCTCCGAGAACTGGTAGAACGGCGCTGTCGCCACAACAAACGGCCAGCTTTGCTTACCAGTGCGAGTGGTGGAGGGTAGAGCTGGTAGGTACCGCTGCCCTGGGTTCGCTCACGAGCTACTCACAGGACCTTCACACTGGCAGGCCGGGTTGGGCAAACTCCCGCCGGCTGCTCCAAATGTTTTGGCCGCCGATTCGTCGCTCGCTCTTGGCCGGGGTTCTCGTGACGCGTGTTTTGGTGACGCGTGTTCTGGTGTTTGGGGATCATCGCTTCGAGCCGGTTGTGGAACAGCCACGGATGCGACGGATCTTCACGGATACGGAGACACGAATATCCGTGTGAATCCGTGACGATTCGTGGCTTGCGTCCACCGATTGTAGCTGCGCGCCCAGGCTGTCCGCTCCCCGGCCGATCTTCGCGTATTGGTATGTGGCAACCAGTCCCGCCGTGCTGAGCGCCTGCAACCGTCGCCGAGAAAAATCAGCTAATCACCGGCTCCAAAGATCCATCAACGCTGCGCCGGTAGCTGAGCCGCCGATGCCAATGCTCGTCGTCCAACGCGGGAAAGTCCGTGCGAAGATGGACGCCGCGGGATTCTTCGCGGGCCAAGGCGGCTGAGACCATGATCCGCGACAGCGTCAGCATGTTTTGCAACTCCCAACCGTCGACGTCATCAAACTGTCTCGCCAAGACGTACCGGCACCAGTTGTCGATCGTTTCCGCCGCGGCACACAACTCGTCGCGGCACCGCTGCACGCCCGCCGCCCGCCACATCAGACTCTTCAGCGAATTGCGGATGTCGCCCAGATCGAGCGGTTCGACCGGTTGATTCACAGCTTCATTCTGCAGCGGCAAGGCCTGATAATCGTCGGCGATTTGCGCCGCGGCCTCGGAGGCGGCTCGCCCGGCATGTTCGCCGTACACCAAGCCCTCCAGCAAACTGTTCGACGCCAATCGGTTCGCGCCGTGCAAGCCGCTCGACGTCACTTCGCCCGCCGCCCACAAGCCCGGCACGGTCGTCGCGCCATGCTGATCGACGGTCAGGCCGCCAATCATGTAATGAGCGCCCGGGCGCACGGGGATCTGGTCCCGCGTGATGTCGATGCCGAACTTGGAACACGTCGCCGCGATGCCGGGGAACCGCTTCACGACGAATTCCGGATCGAGATGGCTGAGGTCGAGATAGACGTTGGGATGACGCGTCTTCGTCATCTGGCTGGCGATCGCTTGCGAGACGACGTCGCGCGGTGCCAGCTCGGCGCGTTCGTCAAACTCGGGCATGAACCGGTGGCCTTGCCGATCGACCAGATGACCGCCCTCGCCGCGGATGGCTTCGGTGATCAAGCTGCGGCTGCTGCCCGCGATGTACAACACCGTGGGATGAAACTGGACGAACTCCATGTCGCGCAGCTCGGCTCCGGCGCGAAAGGCGATCGCGTGTCCGTCGCCAGTCGCGACCGGCGGGTTCGTCGACTCGCGATAGACTTGGCCGACGCCTCCCGTGCAGAGAATCGTCTGCTTCGCCCACACCAACGTCTTCGCTCCGCGCTCGTCGGCAACCAAGGCTCCGCGGCAAACGCCTTCGTGTGTGAGCAGGTCCAGCGTGAAATGCCGCTCGAGGATCTCGACGTTGCGCAGCCGCCGAGTCCATTCGATGACGGCTCGCATGACTTCCTTGCCGGTGGCGTCTCCCAACGCGTGGACGATGCGGTTGTGCCCGTGTCCGCCTTCGCGACCGAGTGTCAGCTTGCCCGATTCGCGATCGAACTGCGTGCCCCAGTTGATCAGCTCGTTGATATGTCCGGGAGCTTCGCGGACCACCATCTCGACGACTTGCTGGTCGCACAAGTCGCCGCCAGCCGTCAGCGTATCCGCGATATGATCCTCGAAGCGGTCTTCGGGACCCAGCACGCCCGCGATGCCGCCTTGGGCATAGTTGCTGTTGGACTGTTCCAGCTCGTCCTTGGTGACGACCAGCACCGACAGTTTCGAGTCCACCGCATTCGCCGCCCGCAGCCCCGCCAAACCGCCGCCGATGATCAACACATCGGTGAAGTAATGCGGCAGTTGCTTGGGGTGAAACGGAACGAGATATCGCGGAGCTTGGAGTCCCATAAGTGGCATCTTAGCAGTTGTAGGCTGGGTCGCGACCCAGCCTACGGGCGACGTCGCTATCTGGCCGACCGCGCCGCGCCCTTTTTGAAGGCGTCGAATAACTCTTGATAGCCGGGCGGAGGCGCGGTGCGAGGGCCGGAGTCGCGGAGGCCGGTTGCGCCGTCACTTTGAGTTGTGCCTTGGCGGATGCGGTCGTGCGTGGGGCGCAGGCCGAGGCCGCGGAGTGATTCGTCGAGTTCGCGCTTGCCGGTGTTGTCTGCGCCGGCGGCTTGCTTCAGCTGTTGCCAGCGTTGGAGGAACGCCGCGAGTTCGGCTTCGGTCCAGCCCAGTTCTTCGAGCAGTTTGCGATCGGGATTGTCTTGCTGGTCCTTCAAATACTCCAGCACCATGTCGGTTGCACGACGCGCGTATTCGAGATTCGGTTCGTCGCCCGGCGGAACATCCAGCTGCTGATCGATCGATGAAGACGGTTCGCTGTCCGACGGCAATCCGCCCCCTGTCGCAAAGCCGTCACGACCTTGCTTGGATCCGCCGGTTGAACCGGCTGGGTTGTTGTCGGAAGAAGTCTGTTGCTGTTCTCCGTTGGGCGGAGGTTGCTTGCCGCTGCTTGCTTTGTCGCCCGAGGGATTGCTGCGCGAGGAAGAACCGTCTCCCTTCTCGTTGCCCGCCGAACCGGTTTCGCCTTCGCCCCGTTGCTTGTCGCCTGCCGCTGAGGAAGTCTCGCCGTTGCCCGCCTCGGCAGCCGCTCCAGCACCTTCATCCGCGGCATTGTTCTGGCCTGCGGTGTCGTTGCCGGCTTGATTCGCTCCTTGGCCTGGGCCTTTCTTGCCACCGCCGTTTCGGTCACCGTTTGACTCGCCTTGCGAATCCGATGGCTTCTTATCGCGTGTGAGGCCGGTTGCAGGTTCGTCTTGAGGTTGGCCGCGATCACCGGATTCCGCGCCGTTCTTTTCTGTCGGACGATCAGGCTTCTTACTCGTACCACCATCGCCGGCAGCTCCTTGCTTCTGAGCCCCCGCACCCACGTTGTTGTCTTTGTGTTGCGCGCCAGTGCCCGGACCTTTTGGATCGGCCTGCTGCTGCGCTGAATCTTTCTCGTCACCGTTGGGAAGCTTCTCGCCGGACGAACCGTCTTGCGAGCCGCCGTTCGACGCACCCTTGGTCGCTCCTTCGCTGCCGCCGGTTGTCTTCGGCCCGTCACCTTGCTCGTCCGAGTCGCCTTGCGGCTCGCCAGCAGACGATTGGCCTTTGCCTTTCTGTCCGGCGTCTTCGGCTTGTTGCTTCAAACGCTCTAAGGTCTTCTCGAACACTTCGCCATCATGCAGCGGCTCGCTCGGTCCTTGCGGCTGGCCGCTTCCTTGCTCGCCGCCGGCACCGCCTTCGTCTTGAGCCGTGTTGCCGCCCGGCTGCTCACCGCCGCCAGCTTGTCCTGGCTGTGGTTGGCCGCCGCTTACTCCGTCTTGACCACCTTGCGACTGCGACTCGCTGCCGCCGGAATCTTGTTTGCCTTCTTCCGGCGCGCCGCCTTGTTGCTCCGCGCCCGACGAGCCTTTGTCTTTCTCGTCGCCGCCTTGCTGGCTCTCGTCATCGGACTTGGGGCTGTCGGTCTTTGGTTGATCGTCGCTGGGTGTATCGCCAGACTCAGGGTCTTGTGACGCACCGTCTTGCGGCTTCTCGTTCGGATCTTTGGTCGGCTGCTTCTCGGCATCTGCGTCGCCGCCGGGGCTGGCTGGAGCTTTGCTCGGTGGAATGATCAGCAGTTGATAGTCTTTGGTGCGGGCCTGATTCGGTTCGGGCGAATCGCTGCCAACTGCCGAGCGATTGTCTTCCGCCGCGGCTCGATAGACGACTCGATCGCCGGGTTGCAGACCGAACAGATGCGGACGGAACTCGTAGCTGTTCACCGTTTGTCCCGCGACGCCTTCCGGGTCCGTCAGCAAGGCCTTGTCGAGCAACTCCGTTCCGCCCATGACAAGATGCAGATGCACGGACGTGACGCCGAAGTCGGGGTCGATCGCGCGCACTTCGATCTTTTGCGAGCCATCTTGCGGGACTTCGGTAACTTCCTGACGCGGCGTCAGGATCGAAACCTCGGGAGGCAGGTCCGGCAACACCTCGATGCGATGCAAGATCGGAGCGTTGCTCTCGCGGCCTGCGTCCGTGACGAAGCGAAGCTGATACGCGTTGTGCTTTGGCGTCTTGCGATCCGCTTCCAATTCCAACGCGATCGTCCGCCACGCTTCTTGCTCGCGGAACTCCATCGGCAGACGCGACACTTTGCCGAGCGAGTCGCTCAACTCGACATACGCCGAGCGAATCGGCTGGTTCGCCTTGGCGTGAATCGTGACGCGAGTTCCCTCCAGCGCTTTGACGTCGCCTTGGCCATCCGCGGTTTGTTTCGGCCGCTTGGTGTACGTCGGGAATTCGTACTCTAATCGCTGGACGGTGATGTGCGGTGCCGGAGATACTTCGATGCGATAGGTCGGCGACACGGCGTCGCCGGCTTCGATTCGATAAGTGACCGATTGTTGCAATCCGCTCTCTTCGGGAGACAGTTTGCATTCGAAACGCAATCCATCGGCAGCGGGCTTCATTTCGAGAGGTTGCTCGTCGATCTCGCCGTCCGTCGTGCTCAAGAACAGCGTTACCGAGTGAGCTTGGCCCGCGAGCGTGCAGGAGACGGTGACCGTGTCGCCTTGAAAGACAGTTGCGTCGCCTGGCTGGACATCGTTGATCTTCACGCGCGTCGGCCGCTCGATGTCGCGCCACGGGGCGAGCACTCGCGCGGCACTCTGCAGCGGGTCTTTCGGTGACAGAATCGTATAGGCAGCACAAACGGCCAGCACGCCGGCCAGCAAGTAGCCGAAGTGAATTACCTTCGATCGGTCGACCGCGTTATCGATCGGCACCCGATGCAAGTCGGCTGCCGCCCGTTGCTGCATCGCCGAGAAGATCCGTTGGTGCAGCGAACCGCGATCGTTTCGAAACAGCAGAAAGTTAATGAGACTGTTCTTCAGCGTCGGATCGGCTTCTTCGATCGCTCGGGCCGCATAGACCGGATTGATCGGCCGCATCATCAGCGGCACCACGACCAACGCGACGTAGTAACCGACGCCACCCAGCAGCGAGATGCAGGCCAACCAACGGCCCCACCACGCCAACGGCATGACCCAGTGATCGACGACCGCCAACACGAGCGTGTAGGCGAGGACCGCGGCCACGAGTGCCATCAGCGAACTGGCCAGATCGACGACACGAACTTGAAGGCGTGTTTTTGTGAGTTGCTGCTCGATGAACCGTTCGGCATCGATGGATGTCGTGGCTGGTCGAGTTGGTTTCGCGGTTCCGGTAGCCATCTTGATCTCTGGGGCGCAACGATCTGAAGGCGAGGCTGAAGAAAGGCGGTCCCTCAATTATAGATGACGTGCGAGCCTTGCTACTCCCCCAAATACTGGAAATCATGCCCCAAGTACGATGGCCTTCCGAGGCCGTCGAACTCGGACTCGCGATGGCACGACGGCCTTGGAAGGCCATCGTACGAAAGGAAACGCCGTTTCCGGACGGATTCCTAGGCGCTGCCACACTCCCGCGTGCCCCATACGGTTCGCCCCTGATCAAGCACGGTGGCATCAACATCCGCTGCAACAACATCGAGCCGGATCGCTAACCGGCGGCAAGGACAAAGACGGGACGTTCGCTTGTTGTTGTGCCAAGGTCCGACCAGCGAGCGGTTAGACACTGAATCGCGTCGGCCAGAGAACGTCGGTTGTGATTCGCCAACACGTCACCCCTTGGTGTGCCCGGATTATTCATGAACCGTTCAGCATTCTTCAAAAACACACGTTTGAAAGAGGAATTACGGCTAGCTTGCCCAAAACACCGCGCAAATCAGCCGCCACGCGCTAGCGTGCGGTTCTCTCGAAGCGGTTCTCTCGAAGTTCACGAGAACCGCAGGCTATCGCCAGGCGGCTGATGAATAATCCGGGCTGGCGGTGCCAGTGGCACACCGATCATTCGTCAGTGCCACCCAGCCGTCATCTCAATTCGCAAATCTCCCGATGACAGTGCTTTTCTTCTTCAGAACGCTTCCTTGTCTTGCTGGAGATCGTCACGATCTGGCTCGTTTGGAATAGCCGTTTCCACGACGACATCGCGCGATGGCACAACGACATTGACAATGACTGTCAAACGATGTTCCGCGAGGATTCTGTTCGAGTGGTTGGCAATGAGGTAGAAATGCAGATTCTGTGTAATAGACGTCCTCGACGAATTCGAGACCCACCAGTACTTGACGATTCGATAGGACGACCCGGGTATGACTTCATACGGCGTGTTGCCCTGGAATACGTCGTTAATCTTGAGAAATCCATCATCGAGAGAAAGCATTTCCCAACGGACAGCTATTCCTTTGCACAGCCAGTTGTGTCCTGCCCCATCCGAAACCTTGAATGTCCATTTGATGACGGGCCAGATGTCACTCGGATACGGCTCAGCAAACGTGACAGTAAGCGAATGAGTTGTTCCCGCTTTCGAGAATTCGTACGATTGTCGCTCGGATCGTGTCTTGACTGTTAGCACGGGTTCCGATTGACTAACCAGGGTCACGGAGTGCTCGACGTTGGTATAAGAAACCCAGGCGGCAAGGGCAGCGCCAACCCCCGCAAAGGTGACCAGCAATGTCGATAATCGAAACCGGAACACGAAGTAAGTTGCTCACTCTGGTGGTTGTTACTGTCAAGATTTCTAACAGCCAATCCTGGGCTAGGAAAAAGGCGCGAAAGAAATGCTACGGTGAGCTATTGTCATCGACGACGCAGTCATACTCAAAAGGCGCTTCTCGGCTGACGCATCGCGAGCGAGAAATCGGTTGGCTGGCCGCCGACGGACACAGTTGGAGCGAGATCGGCCAGCGTTTGAACATCTCGTCTGGTGCCGCCAGAAAGGCGCATCAGCGCGCCGAAGCACGCGTAAGAAGTGAGGTGCTTTCGTCGGGGTAAGGCGACTTGGTGGTTAGCCGGGCGTTAGATGAAAACTTACCAACCGAAGTTTTTGGGAGGGCGAAGCTCCTGCTGAGCCGGTTCGGCAGGAGCCTCACCCTCCCGGTAACCGTTCATCTGCCGCTCGCCTTATGTATCCAGAATCTTGGGACGAGCTTGAAAGCCAAGTCGCTCCTCACACCAAGCAGCGGCTTGCAGCAATCTCGCTTCACTGTTGCGTGGGCCGACTAACTGCATTCCACAAGGCATCCCGTCGCTGGCGATGCCGCAAGGGATCGTGATGGCCGGGATGCCCGCGTAGCTCCACGGCGAATTGAACTTCGGATCGCCGGTCGTGTCGAGGCTGGGGGCGGTCGTACTGGTGGACGGCATCACCGCAATCGAGCCGTCGGATAACATTGCATCGACATCCGTCTGAAACTGCCGTTGATGTTCGAGGGCGGCGAGATACGTTTCGCGGGACGTAGCGAGACCATCTTCGATCAGCTTCGCGATGTTTGGGGCGTAGGCGGCTGGGTTCGCTGAGAAATCTCGCCGGTGATATTCCGCTGCGCCATACGCCATGATGCGATAGTGTTGGGCGTGAATGTCGGCGAACGAAGCTGGCAAATCGATCGAGTGCTCCTCGCTCCAAGCATCTTGGATCTTCGCCAGGGCGAGCCGCGTGATCGCAAGCACGTCGGGAGCAGCCTGCTCCATGAAGTACGATTCGATCACGTGGAACCGGCGGGGCGGTGGCTCTGAGCCGAGCTTCTCGAAACTGAATGGTTCATGAAGTCGAGGCGTGAACGGCGAGCCCGCATCCAATGATTGGAGTAGCGCTGAGAGATCCCCGATCACCGCATAGACTGCCAGCAGATCATTCACGTGGCGAGCAATCGGCCCAACGTGATCGAGTTGCTTGCTGAGCGGCACGACGCCATCGAGCGAGACGTGGCCGAACGTCGGCTTCAGGCCGGCGACACCGCAGTAACTCGCCGGGCGAATGATCGAGCCGCCGGTTTGCGTACCGATCGCGGCCATGCACATGCCGAGCGCCACGGCGGCGGCACTGCCGCTGCTCGAACCGCCGGGTGTATGGTTCTGATTCCACGGATTGCGCGTTGGCGGCGGATCGAAGCTGGCAAACTGAGTAGTGACCGTCTTGCCAAGAATGATCGCTCCGGCATCTCGGAGGTGACGCACAAGCTGCGCATCCGCCTTCGCGACGTGGCCATCACGAAGCGGCGAACCTGCTGTTGTCGGCCACCCAACGACATCGATGATGTCCTTGACTCCGATTGGAATCCCTGCCAACGGACCTGGATCAACGCCATCGCGAAGCATGTCTACTTGTCGTTTGGCTTCTTCACGCGCACCATCCGCATCGACCCGTACCCACGCCTGGATGCGGTCTTCGTACTGTTCGATCCGTGATAGGCAGCATTCGACAAGATCCAACGGGCTGAATTCGCCCGCGCGAATCTGTTCCGCGGCTTTCGCAATGGTGGGAAGTGACGATATCATGGAACTAGCTTATCGTTTTCCATGTCGCGAGACAGCTCCCCGAAATGTCGAGCCGAACTCAATTCCGCGATGATCTTATCGATCCGACCGCGTACATCGCTCGCGGTGCGATTGTGCTGGGCGATGTGAAGATCGGTGCCGAGTCGAGCATCTGGTTCAATGCGGTTGTACGTGGGGACACGGAGGCCATTCGAATCGGCAGCCAGACGAATGTGCAAGACTTGTGTGTGTTGCACGCCGATGCCGGGTTCCCGTGTGTGCTTGGAGACCGCGTCACCGTCGGGCACGCAGCCATTGTTCACGGTGCGGCGGTCGAAGATGATTGTATGATCGGAATGCGCGCTGTGGTGATGAACGGAGCCAAGATCGGCAAAGGAAGTCTCATTGCCGTCGGTGCCGTAGTGACTGAAGGAACCGAAGTGCCTCCTGGTTCGGTGGTGATGGGAGTTCCGGGCAAGGTCCGTCGCGACGTTACCGACGCAGATCGCGAGCGGATCGCTCACGCCGCGCTGCACTATGTTGAACAGGCCAAGAGGTTTCAGGAGTAGAGAGAGAATTCATGCCAGACACAGCCACTCAGCCAACCGTATCTGCGATGCCGGCAGCCGCACGCCGCGCGACCGATCAATCGTTGATCAAATCGCTTTCACCTCGCGGCGGGCAAGCGGTCGAGGTGGGTGCGATCACCGCGTTGATCGGGCCGAATAACTCGGGGAAGACCGAGACGCTGCGAGATATCTTGCGGTTGGCCGCGAACTTCGATCCGCTGGCGGCTGACCGATCGAGCGAAGAGGGACCGCAGCCGATTGTGCTGAGCGATTTGAACTTTGTACCGAAGCTGTCGATCGAGCGAATGACACACGGCCTGACCGTTATTGGTTCAGACTCATCTGACGGGACGGTCGTGCAAGGCATCGGGCCGGACTTGAAAACGCCGCACAAACGCGCGATCAGCCGCGAGCTGCAGAACATCTTGTACCGCCCGGTCATGAATGCGAAATCGGTCTGGATGAGTCCGCTCGGCAATCTGATGCAAATGCGTCTCTCCTACGTGGGCTCCGATGATCGTCGTCGGCTGGTGGCCCCGACGCTCGCGGCGAGCCCGTTGCAAGGGCCCGAGAACTTGCTGCAAATGCTCCACGATGCCGATGCCAACATTCATCAGGCACTCGCTGAAGCATTTGCCGCCGCCTTCGATGGCATGCAGGTCATGCTTGATACCAGTGAGCGGATCAATTTGACGCTGCGCGTGGCTCGTGACTTTCCGGCCGCGCTGCCGGACCCCCTTGAAAACGCTCGACAATACCGAGAGCTACGCGGCATCCACGAAGAAGGAGACGCTTACCAGAGCTTTGCGGCGATACTCCTGACGATGCTCTTGGGCCCAGGGCGGGTGATTCTGATCGACCAGCCGGAAGCGTTCTTGCAGCCCGCACAAGCGAGATTTCTCGGTCGATGGATCGCAGCGAATACGTCGCGTCTCGCCTGTCAAGTGTTTGTGTCGACTCGGGACGCGGCATTCTTGCAAGGACTTTCCGCAGGCTCGTCTGAACTGACCGTCATTCGAACGGAACGGAAGGAAGATATTACTTCCTTCCGTTCGATACCTCACGACGCGACGCGAGCCCTGGCACGCTTTCCGCTCTTTGCCACGCAAGACGCGTTGCGTTTGCTGTTCTGCACGGGTGTTGTCGTGACCGCGGAGGCGGATGACCGAATCGTCTATCAGACGGTCGCGAATCGCTTGCCGAACTCGAGTAGCCTTGGATTCGTTCACGCCGTCGGCCCGCGGAACGTCGGGTTCGTCACCAAAGTGTTGCGACAATGCGGATTGCCCGTTTGTTCGGTCGTCGATCTTGACGTGTTGCAGAGCGAAAAGGAATTAGGCGACTTGGTCCAGGCGGCGAGCGGGTCGCCGCCGCCACAGGCGTGGCTGGCAACTCGCGAGCGACTTGCGAAACACGTGGAGGGCTGGTGCGATCAGGAATCGATTGCCACCAGCGCTAACGAGGTGGAAAACTTCCTTGATCGGATCAAGAACGGTGATGACCCGAAACAAACGCCGGAGACACCAGCAACGACATCGCCGACAGGCACCGACGGTTCTCTGAACTGGGCGAAGCTGCGTCGCGAGCGATTGGAGTGGTTGCCGCGCGAGCTGCGGATGTGGGTCGAAGAATTGCTCGAAGACTTGAAGCGGCAGGGGATCTTTGTGTCGCCCAAGGGATGCCTGGAAGCATGGATCGAAACGGGCAGCCAGGATCGAAGTGTATGGATGAATCAGGCGATGCAGTTGCTGCATCAAGGACAATGTCCGGCCGAGTTGCAAGCGTTCGTAACGGATCTGCTCACGTATTCGAATTCAGCCAGTAGTCCCACGCGATCCGCACGCACCGGCAACCGCACATGAAGCACAACTGCCTGTCGAGCAACCTTGGCCCGTTGCTGCTTCCGTGCCGCAACCGGGCCCACAGCCTGCGGTCAACGTCTCGGCGAACTTCTGAAACTGGACCGTGGTTTCATACGCCGAAGCCAATTCGCTGGTGAGGGCTTCGAGTTCGGGGCTGACCTCTCCCAAAAAGTAAAAGTACAGCGACTGGCCGTCGAACAGATGCTCGACATCCATCAGCACTGCCGGCAAGTTGCGTTCAGCCAACAATTCGTTGCACGCCTGGAAGGCCTCGTCGCGGTTGCGTTCGATTCGCGTGAGCAGCAAGTCGTCTTCGACGGTCAGACGCCGGACAAGCGTGCCATCGGGTTCATGTCCGTTCAATTCGCTCGTCGAGAGGACCTCGCCAACTTCCAGGCCGCGCGCCGTCCGGCAGATGACTCGCGCGTGCCGAGCGTACAGAATCCCGTCGACCGAATCGAAACGACCGACGTGTCCCATGACACCAATTCGCACGAGATGATTTGCGGCAACCAACACGGACCTCGATTCGGTGTGCGTATAGTTTGAAAGTAGCCTGGCCCCCTGGGCCGGGAATCCCTGGGCCCGGAATCACGGGCCGGGAATCACGGGCCGGGGGCCCATGCTACACGAAAGTGTTTCACTACCGGAACAAAGCGGGCATCGACGAAGATGTCCGGTGAATGTTATCATTCTGAGCTAAGTTCTTCGCTTCGCCAAGTCGCCTGATCGCGGATCAGCCGGGGGAGGGCAGGGCGGTTCCCGCAAGTTCATCGACAACTGAGTTTAGCATGATTCAAGCGTCTACCGCCGTGCCCGCCGTCGTCGCCTCGGATTGGAACGAGCTGGCGCAGCGAGTTCTTGATGGTTACGAGATCACGGAAGCCGAAGCTCTGAGCATCATTCGTGCTCCCGACGCGCAGATTCTCGACGTGCTTTCAGCGGCCTATCAGATCCGCCACAAGTATTTTGGCAACACGGTCCAGCTCTATTACTTGATGAACGCCAAGAGCGGCCTATGTCCGGAGGATTGCAGTTACTGCTCGCAGTCCAAGATCTCCGAGGCCGAGATTCCGAAATACAACTTCCTGAGCCGCGACAAGATCCTCGAAGGGGCGCGGCAGGCTTATGAGCGGAACTCGAAGACCTATTGCATGGTGATTTCCGCGCGCGGACCCAACGAACGCGAGATCGCGGCTGTCGAGGCCTTGGTGCCCGAAATCAAGGAAAAGTACGACCTGAAGATCTGCGCGTGCCTGGGATTGCTAACGCAGGATCAGGCGGACCGCTTGAAGGCTTGTGGTGTTGATCGAGTCAACCACAACGTCAACACGAGTCCGGAGCATTACAAAGAGATCTGCACGACACACACCTATCAAGATCGTATCGACACCTTGAACGCCGTGCGAAACGCCGGCATCGAACTCTGCTCGGGCGGCATTATCGGGATGGGCGAGCAAGATATCGACGTCGTGCGGATGGCTTTGCAGCTGCGCGTAGTAGGCGTCCAGTCGATTCCCCTGAACTTCCTGATCCCCATTGAAGGGACACCGCTTTCTGGGAAGCAAGACTTGAATCCTCGCTACTGTCTGAAGACGCTCGCCATGTTCCGCTTCGTGAATCCCGATCGCGAACTGCGGATCGCCGGCGGCCGCGAGATTCATCTCGGCAGCATGCAATGCCTGGGGCTTTATCCGGCGAACTCGATCTTCGTTGGCGATTATCTAACCACCACGGGGCAGGCGGCGGAAGCGGACTACAAGATGATCGAGGAGATGGGATTCGTCGTGACGAAGAACTGACTGACTGACTGATAGGAATTACTGATAGGAATTTTGATTCCCAACCAACTGATAAAACTGACTGATACTGATAGGAAATTTTGATTCCCAACCGGTCTACAAGGGAGAATCACTAATTCAAGGGGTGCGTGTGTGCAAAGGCGGGCGAGCCCGCCTTTGCACACACGCACCCACGGTCGTTTCTTGCGGTGGGGAGCCAGATTGAGGGCTGCCTGAGCACAACATGCACGTCGATGAAGGCAAAAGACGAGGAAAAGCACTGTCATGGGGAAATTTGCGAATTGAGATGAGCGCGTACATGCAGCGCTACTACGTGAA
>JAQBZB010000265.1 GCA_027622275.1 Planctomycetota bacterium
GTTCTCTCGAAGTTCACGAGAACCGCAGGCTATCGCCTGGCGGCTGATGAATAACCCGGGCTAGAGCGGATCGATCAGGCGAGCGTTTTCGTCATGAACGACGAAGCGGCTCCGACGGGTCCACCGCTGTCGAAACCAACTCGCTCGTAGAGGCGACGAGCTTTCGTGTTTTCCTGCTGGACTTCGAGTGTAAGCTTGCAGCACCCGAGGCGAATCGCTTCTTGCTCGGCGGCGTCGAGCAGTCGCGTTCCGATGCCTTGCCCGCGAAAGTCCCGATGGACCGCCAAGTCATGGATATTGAGAAGCGGAAGGGCTCGAAACGTCGAGAAACCAATGAAGCAGATCGCTAACCCGACTGCTTCGTCGTCGCGTATCGCGAGGAAGTAGCGGCCATTCGGCTGGGCGGCAAGCCCTTGAATCAGCCGCGATTGAACTTCGTCATCCAACGGTTGGCCACCTTGCAGCGGCTCGCTGGCGTACATGTTCAGCAGTTCAACGATGCCGGCCTGATGTGCGGCGTTGGCAAGATCAGCCTGAACAATCTTCGGCGAGCCCACTGCTTGTCTCCGTGTCTCCGTTGGATGATCGAGACGTTAGTCACCCGTGGCCGATGGAGGTTCGTATTCGAAGTCCTTCCACTTCATGGCGCGACGGAAGGGCTCGATACGAAGAATCACTTCGCCACCCTTGAACAACCGTACCGTGCCGTTCGATTCGCTGACCACGACGGCGATCGCATTCGTACTCTTGCTGATGGCGGCGGCGGCCCAGTGGCGGGATCCGAGCCCCTTGGAAAGCGTCAGATTCACATGATCGGCGTCGACGATCTGACATGCTTTTTCGACCGTACCATCCGGTGCCACAATGAACGCTCCGTCCAGCGGTGCGACTTCCTTGATGGCCTCGCGAACGCGAGGATCGGGCAGCGCACGTTCCTTGCGGACATAACCTTTCACGGGATCGAAGCCCGCCGGGTGACTGAGCGAGATGACTTTGCGGGTGTCGCCGATCACAAACATCGTGCCGACGGGCTTGCCTTCGCGGCCTTCACGGCCAATCTCGACCGCGAGGTCGACAACGACCTTCAAGGTTTCGAGCGGCACGCTCGTTTCGATTTGCCGCAGGTCGCGAGCCGTCAGGCGTCCGAGATGTTCGTCGAGCCGAATGAAGCTGATCGAATCCATCGAGTCGGCTTCGAAGCCACTGTAGATCGCGATGACCTCAGAATTCGGCTCCAGGATCTCTTTTGCCACGCTGTCGAGCAACGCGTGCGTCAGTTTCTCGAAGACCGGTGCCTCGTGCATTCCCAACACGATCGTCTCAAGGCCAGCTTCCTTGGCACCTTCGAGCGCTTCGACCGTATCGGCCGCGGCCAGAATCTTCTCATGGCCCGCTCGCGCGCTAAGTTGCTTCCAGTCAGTCGGGCCGTCAAGCATCACGAGCAAAGCGTCGGCGTCCACCTGTTTGCTCAGGCTCACCGCCAAGTCGTAAATCGAGGCAAATTGCTCGTTGAAACGCTGCTGCTTCATTCAGCCGAAGGTGCCATAACAGGAGGGATGGGAAAGGAGAACAGGGCGGTGTTCCATCGTAGAGCGTTTCGCCAGCTAGAGCAACGGCCCTGGTCGCTCGCGGTGACGCGGCGTTTTGCCGCCTTAGAACCAACTCATCGAGCGTAGACGCTCGGCGATCGTGGGCGGTTCTGGCAGAACTGGCGAGCGTCCCTCAACAAAGTCTCGCCACGCCGGAACATTGTCGCCGTAGTCCTGTCCCGAAACCGACTTCAATGACTGGACGGCACGATGCTGCAACGCCGGATCTTTGTCGTTGAGAGCCACGGCAAGTGCTTGCAGCGATTGTTGGTCTTGGAACTTTGCCAGTTCGGTCGTGGCGGCGAGTCGCACGTCGAGATCGGAGTCGTTGCTGACGGTTCGTGAAAGCAGCTTGAGCGCCTCGGGGCCACCACGACGCCCCCAAGCTTTGCACGCGGCGACACGGACGTCCACGTCTTCGTCGTTCATCGCAAGTTGCAAGGTTGGTATCGTTTCTGGCGCGGGGAATTCCGCCAGAGTTAGGGTCGCTTCCGCGCGTAAGATCGAGTTCGTGGAATTCTGAACGATTTCCGAAAGTGTCGGAATCACGCGACGCTGCTCCTCGGGCGATAGTCCCGTCGGATTCTCGCGAATTGCACGCAACTCGGCCAGCTGTGTATGAAACGTCGGCCCGGCTCGTTCGTCCTTCTCCCACTGGTTGCGATAATAAGGATTCCACACTGCCAGCCCGCCGAATGGGCCATCGGTACAACCGCTAAGGGTCATCCCCAGAACGAGAGCCAACAAAGATTTACTAGGGGAAAATCGCATTGCCACCGATGAGAACCCAGATTTGCTTGCGAGTGCAATTGCTGAACAGCTGGGGGACTCTAGCAAATGGGCACGTTCGTCGCCAGACGGATCTGTCGCTTTCTCGCGAGTCCGCGAGTCGGGCGGCATTCCGCTAATCCGGGGAAATGTACATGTTCGTTGTTAAGACAGGGCCTTCCGCCTAGAATGAGAGGTGTTAGCGGTGGTCGATCCGCAAAAGAGGAGCCCACATGAGTCGCTCAGTAAAAACGGTATTTGCTCTTGCGTTGCTGACGAGTGCTGTCGTGGGGCCTTCCAAGTGGCTGTGGGCCGACCACGCGGAGCCGGCGAGCGACGACATCGCTGCAATTACGTGGCAGGCCGAGTCGAGCCACTCGGCATTGGCCAGCCGCGACGCCGAGTTCTATTTGCGAATTCGCGTCAAGGCGTCAGCAGTCGAAGCACAGCGGCAACCGCTCAACTTGGCGCTGGTATTCGACCGCTCGGGCTCGATGAAAGAAGACGCCAAGATCGGGTATCTACAGCAGGCTGGGCATTTAGTTGTCGACAATCTGGCGAAGCAAGACCACTTGGCGATTGTCGCCTACAACCACCAAGTTCAGACGCTCGTCCCGCTGCATCCGGTCGTCAACCGTGAGTATCTGCACCATCGCATCGACGAGTTATTCGCCGACGGCCAGACGAACTTGAGTGCCGGATTGCTGGAGGGATGCGCGCAACTCCACCCACGACTGAATGAGCCGGGGCTGCATCACGTCATTCTGCTCACCGACGGGCTCGCCAATCGCGGCGTGACCGACCAAAACTCGCTGGTACGACTCGTCGAGCGTTGCACGCAACATGCGATCACCGTTTCGACGATCGGCGTTGGCACCGAGTACAACGAAACACTGCTCAGCCGAATCGCCGACGCTGGCGGCGGACGGTACGGTTACGTGGCCAAGCCCGACGAGATCCCCGCGGCATTTGAACGGGAGATGGGAGCGTTGTTGGCCGTCGTCGCTCAAAACGCAAAGCTCAAGATGGACTTGCCTGCGGGCGTCGAGCCCGTGCAAGTGTACGGGCGCGAGGAACCGCTTCAACCTGACAAGCTGGAGCTGTCGCTGAGTGATCTGGCCAGTGGCGAAGAACGGGTGCTGCTGGTGAAGTTCCGCGTGGCACCCACGGTAGCCAGCGGCACCATCGAATTGCCCGCGGTGCTGACCTACGACGACATCGAGCGAGCAGAACGGATTGAAACGCAGCAAGTAATTACTCTCGATCGCGCGGCCGTGGGAGCCACGATCGCCGCTCGGCCGAGTCCGGTGCTGGCATATGCCAGGCTGGTGGAAGCCGTAGACAAGATTGCTCTGACCGTACAGAGCATGGACCGCAAACTCGCCGCTGAAGTCCAACGGATTCGCCAGCAAGAGTTCCCGGTGCTGAAGCAAACGGCCTGGGACAGCCGCGATCAGGATTTCGTCAACAAAGCGTTCCTGTTCGAACACTACTCCCGCGAACTGCAAGATTTGATCGACCGCGGGGCGCTGCACGAACACAGCGACGAGCGGGCGCAACTTCAAAAGGAACTTCATTACCGAAGATACTTGATGGAGCACCACGATCATCAACATTAAGAAAGTGGAGGGTTGAGAGTGGAGAGTGGAGAGAAAGAAACTCGAACCCCTCCGGCTCTCGACACTGGACTCTACGCTCACGACTTCACAGGAGACATGCCATGAATCGCTTGACGACTTCCCTTGCGGCGCTAGCCGTTCTGTTGTTTGCAGCGAGCGGCGTCACGTTGGCGGATGGCGGCCATTTCTACGGAGGCCGCGGCCATCATCACCACTCAGGCGTCCACCTGCATATCGGCTCCGGATATGGGCTCGGTAGCTACCACGGAAGCGGATTCGACCACTACGGCGGCGGATACGGGCTGAACAGCTACTCCGGGCATCGGCACTCCTATCGGTCTTACGGCTACAGCGGCTATTCGTCCCCGCGCTACCACAGCTCTTATCCAAGCTACGGCTCCTATTCTCGCTCCTACAGTTCCTATCCAAGTCGCGGCTCCTACTCGAACTACGGTTACTCTTCGAGCTACAACTATCCAAGCTACAGTTACTCCCCGAGCTATCGAACGTATTCGTACTATCAAAGCCCGGCCACTTGCAGCCCTTCCGTGATCTACATCCAGCCCGCCGCACCAAGTTATGCGCCGGCGCAACAGCAACCAGTCGAGCAATACCAGCGGCCGGAAGTGGGACCGACACCCCCGGCGGTTCCAACGCAGAACCTGCCCAATCCCGTTTCCACACAACGCTCTGCATCAGGTCAATTTACGTCAGTGACGCTTAGCCAACCGGTGCCTAACCAGCGCAGCGCGGTGAATCAGACTCCCGTCGCCTTCAAGGCCGCAGTGCCTGCCGACGAACTGGGCCCGCGACTAGCCACACCAGCAAGTCGCCGCGTCGTATCAGACGACGAGTCGCCGTGGGTCGTGGGTGAGAGTACTTTTTCCGAGCCGGGAACTGACGGCAAGATCGCGGCGACCAGCCCGTAGACTCGTTTAACGGCAAGCCGCAGGCGACGGCGGCACGTGAAAAGTACCGTCGCCTGCGGCTTGCCGTTAAACGACGATTGCGTCACCCGTGACGCGGCAAGACGAACCCGTCGCGTTTTCTTCTCCCAACGCAATGGCGGTGCTCTTCCCAACAACGGACGTGCGTGATCGTCAAGCGTTGCAGGAAGGTGGCGAGGTCGCCATCGTGTTCCGGCCACAGCGCAAAATGCCAGCGGTTTGGCATCAGGCAATACGAACAAACCCGCAGCGGGCGAACTTCCACCGGACCGTCCCAGATTCGCTCGCAGGCGATGTAGTCCTGCTCCTTTTCAAAGGCATCCATTCGACCAACGCCATGATTCATGACGTGGAATATATCCCACCGGGAGCGACGCGAACTGATCTTGGCAGACGCACAACTTCGGCATCGACGCAACCAAAGTCTACATAAAACGAACTTGTCCAACCTGTCCCGTTTTCTTCGCACGTTTTCTTCGCCGGGAACGGCGGTTCGTCAAAAATGTGAGGGGATATGGGCATGGAACTGCGAAGTGATCGCAGTACAATCGGCGAGTCGCTAAATTGGTTGCCTGTTATGCACGTGGTACTTCTCATGCCTGATGCCATTGACGTGTTTTTGAGTCACAACAGCAAAGATAAGGAACAGGTGCGACGGATCGCGAAGTGCTTGGAAGACAGCGGCTTGAAGGTGTGGCTTGACGAATGGGAGCTGACTCCGGGGCAACCATGGCAGGAAGGTTTGGAGCAGGGTCTGGGAACGGCTAAATCCATCGCTGTCTTTCTCGGTGTTAATGGGCTGGGACGCTGGCAAAAGCCGGAAATGCGCGCGGCGTTGTCACAATCCGTAGATCGAGGCGACGCGATAATCCCCGTACTGCTGCCCGGCGGTCCGGAACTTGGGTCTCTGCCGATGTTCCTGCGGTCTTACACTTGTGTTGACATGCGCGGCGGCATTAATGACTCAGGGCTTCATCTCCTCGAATGTGGTATCCGAGGTATCCAACCGCGTTCCTCAATTACGGAGTCCGCAAACCGGAGTCCCAACAAGCGTGCGTGGCGGGCTCGACTGCGCGTGGTCGCTCGGCCGCTACTGGCCGCCGTCGTTCTGTTGTTGGTCTTGTACGGAGTGCGCTCGTTTATCGGCACGCACCCCGAAACGGAAGGCCAGTTTGATGCGTTGGTTTACGATGAGGATTCCCCCCATCGCCAAGGTGTATCACTTCGCAAATGGAACGCCCTGCCGTTACATTCGGGCGATCGGATTCGCGTGAAAGTCCGCTTGCCGAAGGCCGCCTACTGCTACGTTCTCTGGATTGACAGTCAGGGCACGGTGAAACCGGTCTTCCCTTGGGAAGCTGGAAATTGGAACAAGCTCGCTCACGACGCGTGGACCGATTCCGTCGATCTCCCTGTCGATTCCCAAGGGCGACCAGAGGGTTGGCCCATGGTTGGCAAACCGGGCATGGAGAGTCTCATTTTGCTCGTGACCCGCGAGCCGCTGGAAGACGATTTCGACATCCGGTCTGCTTTGCCACCGTTGCCTGCGCAGCCTCTACAGGTGTCGCGTTCGTTTGTCGAAATCAAGAACGGCATGCTGCTGACGGAGCAGGATTCGCCACGCCCCATCGACTTCAGCGGCGCGGAATCGATCGACGATCCGTTGATGCAAACTCAACGTCAACTGTGGCTGTCGCTGCGGCCGCATTTCGACGTGATCCACTCTTTGGTCTTCGCTTACGGAGGGGGAAAAAAGTGAACGCAATTGCGAAATGGCTTCTTCTGTGCTGTGCGGTCATCGTTGTGGCGGCCGCAGGAAGATGGTTGCTATTCGAACGAGTAATAGGGCTGGAGGAGCAGTTTGCCGAACTCGCAACGCCCCCCGTTCGTGACGTTACGCCCGATTCCAATTGGAAGGACGTCGTGGATACCGTGCGCAAGTGGCGATTAGATTCGCGGCTGGGCCATCGAAAGCTGCTGGACATCACCCGCCTCCGCGAAGAACATCTTGCTGAGCGGGACCGTTTGTGGGAAGCGACCCAAAATCGCTGGACCGAGGGACAATTCGAGGCTGCGGTTGAAATGGGAACGGAAGTCTTGGCAAGAGATTGGCAACTCTTCGGAGAGCTTCACGACCAACCTCTGAGCACTCTGAATTGGCTTGCGTCGGCGGAGCTCTCGCGGGGGCATGCTGGGCGAGCAGAAGAGACGGCTTTCCAGCGCCTCGCGGATCACGAGGTGCTTTATGGCAAGCAGCACTGGAAGACGATTTCTGCCCGTTGGTTCCTGGACAGGGTCAAGAAACTCGGCCTGGTCAATGTCGACGTAGTGCGACGTATGACCCAACTCCAAGAGGAAGCCGACCGGCTGAAGGCTGCTGGAGAACTGGAGCAAGCGCTCGTCGTCGCCGAGGAACTTCGCGACGAGCGAGCTGCGGCGGTGGGTGATGAACATCCTTACTACGCCGACGCCTTAGCGCTGGTTGGTAAGCTGCAGGCCCTTCTGGACAGGATCGCCGATGCAGAAAGCAGTCTGCAAAGGTGCGTCGAAGTGCGGCGCAGGACGTTGGGAAAGGAACACCCCGACACGGGCTTCATCGTCTATCAACTTGGGGCGATTGCCGCTGCGATGGGCGACGAGGAGGGCGCGATGGAGGCGCTTGAGGAACTAAAGACCACGCGTTTGAAGTGGGAGACGGCGGCCGGAGTTGCAAAGCCGTGGTGGACGGAGTTCGAAAATGCAAATCAACAAAAGGTTACACTGCTGCTGAAAGTAGCGGTCCAACTTTCCAAGCGAGAAGCCACGATTGCCGATCTCTATAGGACCGCCCAAGCGTTTCCCGAATCGTCGTTAAAAGAACTGCTGGAGTTGCTCGAGCGGCAACTGTCTCGAAGTGAAGATGAGCCGCCAAAACCATACGTTTACGAACTCCTCATTCCGCCCAATATACTGATTCGCACCGGAGTCGCGATCATGCTGCGTGAGGGGAACACTGACGCAGCACTGACGGAAGCACAGGAAGAACTCCAGGCTCGCGAGAAGTCATTTGGAAAGGAACATTGGCGGGTTGCCGAGGTGCTCGGATCACTAGCCGATGTCCACGCGGCCCGCGGCGAGATTGACGCGGCCATTCAGGCCCGCCAGCGGCAACTCAGCATTTTGACTCATCTTTACGATGGCGACGATCATCGAGTGGTCGATGCGCGTCAAGCACTTGACCAACTCGTGTCTCAGCCCCGTCCTACGGAGTCGCAACGTGTTGCGCTCAGAGAGGTCCAAGCAAACATTAGACGAGCATTGCAGCTTGACGCCATTGGTCAACATCAAGCCGCGTTGAAACAGTTCAACGAGGTAATCGTGGCCCAACAGGAATTGCTGGGAGAAGATCATGTCGAAGTCGCTGAGACGCTGCAGATGATGGCGCAACGGCTCGATGGTCTTGGGCTCGACGAAACGGCGATGAAATTCTTTGCGCGAGCGAGCGACATCCGAAAACGGCAACAAGGCGAGGCGCATCCTGATTACGTGCGGTTGATGGTGCAAATGGGAGGATTGTTTTACGGCAACGGTGATTACCGTCATGCCGAAGCATATTACATCCGAGCGATGGCTCTTCAAAAGCAAACGAATCGGCAATGGGAGTCTGAATATGCGGATATCATGAACAACTTGGGAACGCTGTATGGTCGAGTGGGACACCATTTCGCCGCGGAAGGCTATTTGCTACAGGCTCTGAAGTACCGCCGCGCGAGAGGCAACAAAGAAGATATTAGAGTCGCCATCAGAAATCTTGGTGGATTCTATCACCAACGCGGACTCTTGCAGCGAGCAGAACCGCTGATGGCCGAAAGCCTGGCCATGAGCACAGGGGAGGACTTTCGGCACACCGTATCGGCGGTGCTTAATCACAATCGCGTCGTGCGCGATTCGGAGCTCGATCCGTTGCTCAGCGTGCATGTTGAATTGGGGATTGCCCCCGAACGAATGTACCGAGAAATCATCCTTCTCAAGGGAAAGATGCTGTCGCTGCAGCCGGGGACGTGGAACTCCCGCCAAGGCGCTGAAGACGCAGATGACGTGCGTCGCTCGATTCGCACCGAACGAGTCGAGCTCGCCCGCCTCGTCATGACCGTTGCCGAGTCAGGAGATAGCGGGCCGTGGTTCGAGAAGCTTCAAGAAATACGACTGGAACTGGGCGAGTTGGAACGGAGCTTTGTCTTCCCACGCCCCGGTGACAACGAAGCCCAGCTACGCACCGCTCCGACGGTTAAGGCCATTCAGGACGCACTCCCTGACTCGGTCGCGCTCGTCGATTTCATTCGATACACCCATTGTCGGCCGCTCCTGGAAACACCAGGTGAGTTTCTTTACGAGTTGCGGTTCCTGGCATACATTGTCCGTCGCGGGCACCCCGTTGATGTCGTGCAACTCGGATCGGCATCCCTCATCGAAGAAGCCGTCAATCGGTGGCGCAAGGCAATGACGAGCGGCCGAGGTGCAGACGTCGTCAGTGCCGGCCAGGAGGTTCGCAAACTTGTTTGGCTGCCGCTGCAAGCGGAGTTGTCCGGAATCAAGACGGTCTTAGTCTCACCCGACGGCGTCTTGAATTACCTCTCGTTTGGAGCGTTGCCTGGCAGTCGACCTGATTCGTGGCTGCTGGAAGAGTTCGGTATCGCGCGGGTCAACTCTGCAGGCGACGTGGTAAGAATTGGACGACACGATCATCCGGGAACGGAGTCGGGCCTGTTAGTTATTGGCGAGCCTCGCTTCCCAACGTCTTCGAAAGATCGAGGCCTCTCTTCGAGTTTCCAATTGCATCCCGCATTGCGCAGTCATTTTCAACCCTTACCCGGCGCACGTTTTGAGATGGAGATGGTGGCCCAGATTTTCAGCAAGTCATTTCCGGATGATGCATGCAGCACGCTATCTGAGGAAAAAGCATCCATTGATCAGGTGCGTCTCGAATTGAATAAGCCGCCGCGCTTTCTGCACTTTGCAACACACGGATTTTATTTGTCCCCCACGTTATTAAAGGCGCTGACGGGAACTTCGGCGGAAGCAGCCGATGCTTCACCGCTACGAACGAACTCTGACACGCGCGAAGAGTTGTTTCGAGGAAGGCCGTTCCTGTGGAGCGGAATTTCCCTGGCGGCCGAAGATCGGGTTCAGGGCATCCTTACGGCCGAGGAGATTCGCGGGTTTGACCTTCGCGGTACGGAGATGGTTGTCCTTTCGGCTTGCGAGACAGCTCTCGGCGACGCTTACGACAGCGAAGGTGTAATGGGGCTACAAAACGCCTTTCAGCAAGCCGGTGCGAGGACGCTCGTTACTAGCCTTTGGAAGGTCGACGACGCGGCCACCAGCGTGTTGATGGAGCACTTCTATCAGAACCTCTGGGTCGATCGGCTGCCAAAGCTCGAAGCTCTGCGGAAGGCTCAGATCGTCGTCATGAAGAACCCCCAGCTTGTCGAACAAAGAAGGCATAAGCTCCAGGCAGCCGGAACTCGCATTCCCGACTTTACGAATCCTGTACACGTTTCACCAACCACAAATGACAACCGCACGACTTCCCCCGCGAATTGGGCCGGTTTTGTGCTGGCGGGAGATTGGAGATAGACGACGTCCAACACTTAATACTGTTAACGCCAAGCCTGATGTTGCCGGAGGAAACAAACGGGACAGGTTGGACAGGTTCGTTGATTCTGGTTGAGGTGGTATTTTCTGCGGTCGACCGCGTTTCCGCAGCGTCGATTCGAGCCCAAGTTCCGATCCCGCTTTCTGAACCCATTCGGGATTGTGGTAGGGCGGCAGGGCCGCGGTTGACGCTGCGCCGTAGCGCATCCAGTTCGCCATCGGCCTGGGGTTCGTTGACCAGCTCCAGCCACGGCCGTAGACACTGCAGCGGCCAAGCAACAAATCTCAAACAAATCCAAAACTCCAAATCCCGCTGACCGAAACGTCCGGTCAGCGAACTGGTCGCGCAGAGTCGGATCGTTTGCCGTACAGGGGAGAATCCCAGGTTGAACGATGGTCGTTTGCACGCGACAATAGTTGGGTAACAACCAAATCGATGAGAGCCGAACCATGACCTACCAAGGCGAAGTGAAAGACGGTGTAGTGGTGCTGGCGGACGGTGCCCGTTTGGCCGAAGGAACGATCGTGCAAGTTGTCCCGGTATGCACGACACGCGACGAGGCGGGCTCCCGGGATGCTCGGCAGCGGTTTGAACGACATTTTGGCGCGGTCGATCTGGGCTATTCGACCGGCGCGGACAATCCGGCCATCGATGCCGATCTGGCCCGCGCCTACGCAGATGAACACAAGGATGCGTGATGTTGCTGGATACGTCGGGACTCCTCTGCCTGCTGCACAAGTCCGAACCGTTCCATGCCGAAGCGTGCGCGGCATATCAATCGGCAACGATCCGTCTCACGCACTGCTTCGTACTTGCCGAATTCATCGCACTGGTTACCGCACGAGGACTGCCGCGTCAGGAAGCGATCACGTTCGTCGCGGATCTCTTAACCAATCCGGACATCGAAACGGTTTGGGTTGACGAGCCACTGGCCGGCAAAGCATTGACTTTGTTGATGGCGCGCCGCGACAAGTCCCATTCGCTGTGCGATGCGGTAAGCTTTGTTTTAATGCGTGAAAACAACCTGAGTGATGCTTTGACCACGGATCACCACTTCGACCAGGAAGGTTTTCGGCGGCTGCTTGGCTGATTCGGCATGTTCCCAACGGCAACAACCAGTGTGCTCGATCTCATGTTACGGCCCATTGCCGATTGCATGCGATCACGCCAACGGCACGCTCGTTTCCAACCACGGCCTCGCCCAAATCAGCCGCGACGCGATAGCCTGCGGTTCTCTCGAAACTCACGAGAACCGCAGGCTATCGCCAGGCGACTGATGAATAAGAGAACCGCAGGCTATCGCCAGGCGGCTGATGAATAAGCCAAGCTATGAGCCTCGCACGGAGGCTACGCACGTTCGATCGGTCAGCCCTTTTGCCGGGTTTCCTGAACGGGGACGTCTTCGCCCGCCAGGACTGCCCGCAGCGCGTCGTGGGCGAAGGCATGTTCTTCGTCGCCGAACTGTCCGCGGTATCGCAGCACGCCCGTCTTGTCGATGACGACAGTCGTGGTCGTGACTCGCGTGCCAAAAATGTCCGCCGCCGCTCCGCTGCCGTCGAGAGCAATCGGCAGCGTCAGTTCTCGCTGCTTGGCAAACTCGGCCACGCCTTCCGTCGTCTCGCCTGCACTCGCATCCAGCGCGAGAACACCCACCGTTCCGTGGTACTGCTTGGCCAATGCCTCTAAGGCATGCTCGACGTGACGGCAACTATGGCAGAATGAACACCAAAACGTCAGCACCAACGTTCCATCGCCGGTCATCGTAGCGTTCTTTTGCAGCTCGCTGAGCTTCCATGTCTTGCCAGCGATCGTCACCTCAAAGTCGGGCACCTTGTCTCCGATGGCGATCTTTTTCGAGTTCGCTCCGCTGTCATCTACTTCACTTGTATTTCCGTGCGCAGCGGGAGACGCCGGAGCCCGGCGTCCCACATCGGTGTCATGCACTTCACTTGAATGCGCATGCTCGGCGTGAGGAAACCCCCGCCCGCTTTGATCGTGATGGGCCGGTCGCCTATTTTCTTGAGCATACTCGCCGCCATGCGTACGCTCGCGATTCGTTACATCTGACACATCTTGGTGCGCGCGATCACGGCCC
The DNA here is from genome assembly GCA_027622275.1 of Planctomycetota bacterium. Lineage (GTDB taxonomy): Bacteria > Planctomycetota > Planctomycetia > Pirellulales > Pirellulaceae. The sequence continues at coordinate 12,654 of JAQBZB010000265.1, forward strand.
TCTGCATGAGTGTAATCCGGTTGACTTGGAACGTGCGCGTGTTCGGTGTGCGCGCCGCTGGCAGATCCGGATGCGGCAAGATCATGTGGTTCGGGTTGGTTTTGAACGGACGAATCGTCCGCCGCGCGTGTGGCAATTGGTGCATGCTGGGTGTCACTGCACGAAGTGAAACAGGACAATCCGAAGGCAACCGCCGCAATGATGTTCAAGCGCATGATCGGGACTCTTGAGATTTGACGCCTAGTGATTTGGATCGGTCGCGAACCGCCGTGAATCGCGCACCGCTCCCGGAAGCGAGTTACGGACAACCTTTCGGTAGCGGATGCCGCAATCGTCACCAATGATAGCCACCCGCAGCCGCGGCGAACAGCGAATATGAACATCGCGGTGGTTGGGTCAGTTATCGGAACGCTTACGTTTTTTGAAGTTCGTGGTGCGATTCAGCCAAACTTTTGCTACAACGATTGAACACCGGCTTGGCGACAGCGTTGCCCGCTGTGCGACCCAAACCCCGTGGAAAGCGAAATACATTCGGAGCGAACAGAAGTGGTTGATCCAACAAAACACGACGACGCGCGCGGCCTTGTCGAGTCAATTCTTCGCAAGATTCCTGGCTTTCGAGGCTATCTCGAAAAGGAGTATCGGCGGGAGAGCGATCACCTCGCCCGAATGTGGCTCGCGGATCGCCTGGA
>JAQBZB010000012.1 GCA_027622275.1 Planctomycetota bacterium
TCAAAAGTCTTTGCACTGCCGATTTGCATGCGTTTGTACAGCAACCGCCAAGGTCTGACCAAGGGCAAGACCAAGTCCAAGAAGAAGCCTAGCGCCGGACAAGTTAGAGCGGCTTCCAAGAAAGCCAAACAGGCAGCCCAAGCAAAGAAACAAGCGGCCGCAAACGCCAAAGCAAATCGCCAAGCAGACAAAACACCCCATCAAACGCGGCCTGAACTGATGGCCGAGATGATTGCGTTGGTCGCCGCCTGGTTCCCCGATCGCCGGTTTGTGCTGGTCGTCGATAGCCTCTACAGCGGCCAGAGCGTGTTGTCCAAACTGCCGGAGAACTTCGATCTGATTGGACCGGTCCATGCCCAGGCCGCGCTCTACACTCCGGCACCGAAAGAAACCAAGGTACGTCGGGGGCCGAACCGCAAGAAAGGTGATCGGCTCAAAGACATCGAAGCTTGGCAGAAGGATCGGTCGCCCTGGCAAGTGCTTCACTATGACCAATACGGTCTGCGCGGCTCGCTGCGAGTGAAGACGCGAACCGGGCTGTACTACAAAGCGGGCAAGGACCGATTGCTGCGGTTTGTTCTTTCGCAAGACACCGTCGGCAATCGTCCGACACGCATCTTCTACAGCACGGACGTGACGTTGCGGCCGCGCGAGATACTCTCGATCTTCTCGCGGCGTTGGTCCATCGAAGTGACGCACTTTGACGGCAAGCAACATCTTGGTTTGGAAGACGCCGCCAACCGCGTGCCGAAGGCCGTTCAACGAACCGCCCCGATGGCGATGTTTCTGTACAGCCTCACGATCGTGTGGTACGCAACCGGCGGCCACGCCGAGTTGCAGTTTCCGAAACGTCCTTGGTACTGGTGGAAGAAAGAGCCTAGCTTTGCGGACATGCTGACGACACTACGCCGGAAAAGCTGGGAGGAGAAATTATCGAAGGTGTCATTGGCGCAGGCACCCAAAGAAAATTCGCTCGAACTGCTAAACTACCTGGCAACCCTCGCCGGATAGGGCGAGAATAGTGCAAAACTGGAACTTAGGAACGAGTCGTTAATTAGACCGGCATCGTGCTAAAAGGAAGGGGAATCAGCGTTTGAAGTAAATGGCGGTGAAGCGGAGCCTCCGGGCCAAGGGCTCATCGATTTATCTAGCCCAGCTCAGCGGGCTGGGTTCTCGGGACAGTCCCAATGCGCGGGCCAACGGCCCGGCCATTTGCCCACAGCGTGAACACCAATGGCCAAGCCGTCCGCAGACCACACACCGACACCGCACTGGACTGAGCGTCTTCTTACAGTCCGCCTCTCCCCTGGGAGCCTTCCTGGCCATGCTGCAACTCCTTTGGCGAACGAGGAGGTGCAACTAGTACGAAATATCACAATTCACGTCCAGCCAATTTTGCCGCCGTAGTTTTGTTGTGCGCCAATCAGTTTGTTGCGAGAGGCAGCAAGAGCCCACGAGCCGCTACGGAGCGAGAAGCAGGCGGCTGGGGGCTTCGAGGTAGCTGATGACTTCGTTCAGGAAGCGGGCGGCGGTGCCGCCATCGACGAGGCGGTGATCGTAGGAGAGGCTCAGCGGCATCATCAGGCGGATTTTGATTTCGTCGTTGATGACGACGGGCATCTTGCGCGAGCGGCCCACGAGTAGGATCGCGACTTCGGGGATGTTGATGATGGGTGTCGAGTAGGTGCCTCCGATTGCGCCCAGGTTGCTGATCGTGAATGTCCCGCCGCGCAGATCGTCGAGACCGAAGTCGCCCGTGCGAACCTTCTCGGCCATCGACGCCAGATTTCGGGCGATGTCCGGAATTGAAAGCTTGTCGACGTTGCGGAGCGAAGGAACGACGAGACCTCGTTCGGTGTCGACGGCGATGCCGATGTTAATGTACTCTTTGTAGATGACTTGTTCGGCTTCCATGTCGAGCGCGGCGTTGATTGTCGGATGATCTTTCAAGGCCATCGCGACCGATTTGATCAGAAAGGGCAGCGAAGTCAGCTTGATCCCCTTGGCAGCGTAGTCGGCTTTGCTGGATTGGCGAATGTACTCCAACTCGGTGACGTCGGCGTCGTCAAAGTTGGTGACTCGTGGAACCGTCGTCCACGACTCGTGCATCTTGGTGGCGATCGTGCGGCGGATCTTGGGCAGCTTCTCGGTGCGAATCGGTCCCCAGGCATCGCTTTCGGTGCTCGCTGTTTTCGCCGATGTCTTCGTCGACCGCGCGACGACGGAAGCTTCGCGGACAACGCTCAACACGTCGTCGCGCGTGATCCGTCCACTCGGACCCGTACCGGCCACGCCCGTAAGATCGACGCCGACTTCGCGCGCGAAGCGGCGGATCGCAGGACCGGCGGCAACGACTTCACCGCCGGTATCGCCGGGCAATGTTGTCGCTGGGGCCAGACGCGCAGGCGGCGAAGGCTTTGGTGATGGAGTTGGGGCGGTCCGTTGCTTCGGCTCGGGTGCCGGAGTTGCCGGCATCGTCACCTGTTCGACCGGCGGTTCCGCGGGAGTCGGCGCGGAGACGACTGGCGTTGAAGCAACAGCGGATGCGGCTTCGAGGCTGATCATCGTCGCGCCGATCTTGATGGTATCCCCCGAGCTGACATGAACCTTTGTCACGGTCCCAGCATGTGTACTCGGAACTTCGACCGTGGCTTTGTCGGTCTCCAATTCGACGATGCCTTGATCCTTGGCGATGACGTCGCCTTCGCGGACCAGGACCTCGAGAACGTCGCCCGATTCAATGCCGTCGCCAAGTTCTGGCAGTTTGATTTCAATCATGTGACTTTGAGTTACGCGTAAAGTGGATTTACTTTTTCGGGGTCGACACCCAGATCGGCGATAGCTTTCGCGACGACGGTTGCGTCAAGCTTGCCTTGTGCCTGCAGGCGGTACAGTGTGGCGATCACAATAAACTCGGCGTCGACTTCAAAGTGACGTCGCAACGCCTCGCGGGTTTCGCTGCGGCCCAGACCGTCGGTTCCAAGCACGAAGTAATCGCCGGGTACCCAAGGCGTGATCTGTTCCGAGACGGCTCGCACATAGTCCGACGCCGCGATAAACGGACCATTGTGGCCGTCAAGAACTTGTTCGAGGTACGATCGCCGAGGCGAATCGTCGGGATGCAGCATGTTCCAACGCCGGCACGAGTCGGCCTCACGGGCCAGCTGCGTGTAGCTCGTCACACTCCACACGTCACTGGAGATACCATATTTCTCGGCCAACAGCCGTTGGGCATCGAGCGCCGATCGCAAGATCGCTCCGCTACCGAACAACTGCACTCGTTGAGTCTCCTTCGTCGCGCTGACGGAAGAAAACTTATACATCCCTTTGATGATGCCTTCTTCAACACCTTCCGGCATCGGCGGCATCTCGTAGTTTTCGTTTTCCAGCGTCAGATAGTAGATGGCCGTCTCGCCGTCTTCGTACATTCGTTTCAAGCCCTCGAAGACAATGACGGCCGTTTCGTAATGGAACGCCGGGTCGTAGGCCCGAACGGTCGGGTACGCAATCGCATTCAGCAAGCTATGCCCGTCTTGATGCTGGAGACCTTCGCCATTGAGCGTCGTTCGTCCCGCGGTGCCGCCCAGCATGAAGCCTTTGGCTCCGCAATCCGCCGCCGCCCAAATCGAATCGCCGATGCGTTGGAAGCCGAACATCGAGTAATAGATGAAGAACGGAATCATATTGATGCCGTGCTGGACATAAGCCGTGCCAGCCGCGACGAACGAGGACATCGAACCGGCCTCGGTGATCCCTTCTTCGAGGATTTGCCCATCCTGCGCTTCCTTGTACCAGAACAGATTGTCCGCATCGACCGGATCATAGAGTTGACCGGCATGAGCATAGATCCCGATCTGCCGGAACATGCCTTCCATGCCGAATGTGCGTGACTCGTCTGGGACGATCGGCACAATCTGTTTACCGATCTGTTTGTCTTTGCATAAACGTTCGAGCAGCCGCACGAAGCCCATCGTGGTCGAGATCTTCTTGCCGTTGTCACGGTCGACAAGCTTGCGGTACTCGTCGAAGGCCGGCACCTGCATGGGAGGCGCGGTCGTGGGCCGCGTGGGTACGAATCCGCCGAGTGCTTCGCGGCGTTGGCGCAGGTACTTCATCTCGACGCTGTCCGCGGCCGGCTTGTAGAACGGAGCTTTCGCGACGTCTTCGTCCGAGATCGGAATGCCGAAGCGACTGCGGAACTCGAGCAGCTCTTCCTCGTTCAGCTTCTTCTGGCCGTGAGCGATGTTGCGTCCTTCGCCAGCTTCGCCGAGTCCGTAGCCTTTGATCGTCTTGGCCAAGATCACGGTCGGCTGGCCAGTGCGCTCAGCGGCGGCCTTGTACGCTGCGTAGACTTTCTCTGGATCGTGGCCGCCGCGACGCATCCGCTCGATCTTGTCATCCGAGTAACCCTCGACCAACTTGAGCACTTCGGGGTACTTGCCGAAGAAGTCGGCTCGAATTTCCGCGCCGCCCATCATGGTGTACTTTTGGTACTGGCCGTCGACGACTTCTTCCATGCGTTTGGCCAGGATGCCTTGTTTGTCCTGCGCCAACAATGGGTCCCAGTCGTCACCCCAGATGACCTTGATCACATTCCAGCCCGCGCCGCGGAAGAGGCCTTCGAGTTCCTGAATGACTTTGCCGTTACCACGAACCGGCCCGTCGAGTCGTTGCAGATTGCAATTGATCACGAAAATCAAGTTGTCAAGCTTCTCGCGCCCGGCCAGCGTGATCGCACCGAGCGTCTCGGGCTCGTCGCATTCGCCATCGCCAAGAAACGCCCAGACGTGTTGTCTGCTGGTGTCTTTCAAACCGCGATCGCGCAGGTACTCGTTGAACCGCGCCTGATAGATCGCCATCAGTGGACCGAGGCCCATCGAGACGGTGGGGAATTCCCAAAAGTCCGGCATCAACCAGGGATGCGGGTAAGACGACAAGCCCTTTTCGGGTTGCAGCTCGCGGCGGAAGTTCGTCAGATTCGCCTCCGTTAGCCGGCCTTCCAGATAGGCACGCGAGTACATGCCGGGAGACGCATGTCCCTGGAAGTAAATCTGATCACCGTCGTAACCACTCTCGCCCCGTCCACGGAAGAAATGATTGAACCCGACTTCGTAAAGCGTGGCGGCCGAAGCAAACGTCGAGATGTGTCCGCCGAGCCCGTCGGATTGGCGATTGGCCCGCACGACCATCGCCATCGCGTTCCAGCGGATGATGCTCTTGATGCGGCGTTCGATCTCGCGGTTGCCGGGATACGGGGGCTGTTTGTCGACGTGAATCGTATTGATATAGGCCGTATTCATGGCCGCCGGACGATCGACGCCCGCTTGGCGAGCCTTCTGCTCCAAGACCGACAACAAGTAATTCACTCGTTCCGGCCCGCGACTGCTGAGGACATAATCCAGCGACTCCAGCCACTCCTGCGTTTCCGTAGGATCGATGTCCTCGACGTGCTCGACGAACGGATCGCGGTGTTCGATGGCCTCTTGGGATGCGGTCTTCACATCAAATCCTTGTTGCGTTTTGGTTTGTAGATCTCGGTCGCCGTTCCGAAGAAGACTTCGCCGGCGTTCATGAGGGTTTCGCTGAGTGTCGGATGCGGATGCACCGACTCCGTGAGGTCGCGGATCTCGCAACCCATTTCAATCGCCAGTACCGCCTCGCCGATCAGCTCTCCAGCACCCGGGCCCACCATCCCGCAACCGAGGACTCGTTCTGTTTCAGGATCGATCAGCCACTTCGTCAAGCCTTCGGTTCGTCCCAATGCCTGAGCCCGGCCGCTGGCCGCCCAGGGATAGACTGCCGCTTCGTACGCGCGACCGTCTCGTTTCGCTTGCTCTTCCGTCAACCCGGCCCAGGCGATCTCCGGATCAGTGAACACGACCGCGGGGATCGCGACCTTGTCGAACTCAGCCGACTTGCCGAGGATGACTTCGACGGCGACTTTGGCTTCGTGGCTGGCCTTGTGAGCCAGCATCGGTTCGCCGGCCACGTCGCCGATGGCGAAGATGTTGGCGTCCGCCGTGCGTTGCTGCTTGTCGCATTCAACAAAGCCCCGCTCGTTCACAACGACGCTGGTGTTTTCGAGCCCGATGTCGCGGCTGTTCGCGCGCCGTCCGACCGAGACCAGAACGCGTGAATAACGCTCGACGCCAAACTTGGCCGGTCCTTCGAAGGTGACTTCGATCGCGTCCCCGCAGTCGGCAACCGAACCAACTTTGGTATCGAGAAAGATGCGATCCGCGAACAGCTTCTGTAATCGTTTCTGAAGCGGCTTCACCAAATCGCGATCGGCACCGGGAAGCAAGCTGCTTGTCAATTCGACGACGCTGACCTTCGTGCCGAGATGCGCGTAGACGGTGCCCATCTCGAGACCGATGTATCCGCCACCGATCACCAGCAGACTGTCGGGAATATCGGCCAGTTCCAACGCGCCCGTCGAATCCATCACGCGCGATGATCCGATGTTGAATGCTGGTGGCATCGCCGGTGTGGAACCGCTTGCCAGAATAATGTTGTCGAACGTCAGCATGCCGCCTTCGGGGATCGATGCGTCATCGCCTTCGAGCCGCAAGGTGGTCGAGTTCTCGAACGTGCCTCGCGCGCGAATGACCTTCACCTTGCGGCGCTTGGCAAGTTGTTGCAATCCGCCGGACAGCGTGCTGATCACTTTCTCTTTGCGGGCGCGCACTTTGTCGATGTCGATCTTCGGTGCTAGATACTCGACACCCCACCCGGACGAAAGCTCTTCGACCTCGTCGATGACTTTCGCCACATGCAGCAAAGCTTTGGAGGGGATACATCCGCGGAGGAGGCACGTGCCGCCTAGTCTTGATTCCACCTCGACCAGCGTGACTTCCAGGCCCTCGTCAGCCGCCAAGAAAGCCGCCGCGTAGCCACCCGGTCCGCCACCTAGCACGGCAAGTTGTGTATGCATGGTCTCTCAGTGTTTCGTAACGAACATCGCTCAACTGCGTAAGCGATCTGCCTTGGTCCCTAGACTCGACAAGCCTGCGCTGGGCAGGCTCGTTGTCATAGTCGCCTTCCGCTCCGCGAAAGGGCGTGTGTTCGCGGCGCGAACAACGGCACTCATCGATGCGCCGACTTAGCGAGACATGAACTCGATAACCGTGTTCACGTTCACGGGCAAGCTGATGTCGCTGGGGTCAGGCATTCCTTGAACGGTCGCCCGCAGTGTTTCAGCGTCGAACGTCACCCAGTCAGTCGGTTGGGTCTCAACCTCAGCGATCGTGCGCTGATAAAGATGCTGCACCTTCTCTTTGGCCTTGACGGTGATCACATCACCCGGTCGCAACATGTATGACGGGCTGGTCACTTTGACGCCGTTGACGGCAAAGTGCCCGTGGGCGATCCCTTGACGAGCTTGGGGACGGGTCTTGGTCAGCCCGCTACGACGGATCACGTTGTCCAACCGGCGTTCGCACAGCAACAGCAACTGCTCGCCCGTGTTTCCCTTTTTGTGCGACACGTTGTCAAAGTAACGGCGGAGCTGGCGTTCGCCTAAACCGTAGTAATGTTTGATCTTTTGCTTTTCTTTCAACGCCAAACCATAGTTTGATGGACGTCGACCGCGAGTGTGCATACCCGGTGGGTTGTCGCGCCGCTCGGACGCCTTTATCGCTCCACCACCCTCGTAAATGAGCGTGCCCAGTCGTCGATTGATCCTTGCTTTCGGGCCAGTATACCGAGCCATCGAGTCTATTCTCCGTCGAACCGTTGATACCAAAGGAAGGGTGTTGCCATCCGGCAAATGTCAAACCGCCCATGATCGCGGAATCAGTTCAGTCTTACAAGGGGGTTCTAGGGCGGGAGTTATCGTCATTTGCACTCGCGATTTTCCCGGTTCAAAATCGGATCACTCGCTCATAATCGCCGCATCAGCAACGTCAATGCCGTGACGGCAATTAAGATCGCCAGCGGCCCCCCGCAACGGAGGTAATCGATTGGCTTGTAGCCACCCGGGCCCATGACCATCAGATTGGTCTGATAGCCGATTGGCGTGGCAAACGACAGCGAGGCCGCCAACGTGATGGCGAGAATGAAAGGTCGCGGATCGATGCCGCCGACTTCGGCAACAGCGATGGACAGCGGCAAGAGCATGGCGGCAACCGCGTTGTTGCTGATCAATTCCGTCATGATGATCGCCGCGAGATAGACCACGGCCAGCAACAGGTAGGGATTGTCGCCAACCGCGGTGATCGTCCCGGTTGCGATCATTCGTGCCGCGCCGCTGGATTCCAGTGCCAGCCCAAGGCCCAAAGCCGCCGCGATCGTGACGAGCACCCGCATATCGAGCGCGTTGCGAGCTTCCGAGACGCGCAAACAACCGGTCAGAATCATCAACACAGCCACGCCGAGCGACGCGACTGCTGGCGACGCGAGATTCGCCGGCAGCAGACCGGGAATGGCTCCGAGAATCAGCCAGACGATCAATCCCAACACGAGCGATCCAGCGACTTTCGCTTTATCGTGCCGCCGAGACGAATCCCCCTCGACGCTGCTGACCAGATAGAAGTCACGGCTGTTGCGATACGCACTGACAAAATCGTCTCGCGTCTGAAGCAGCAGCGTATCGCCGGGCTCCAGCCCGATGCTGCCGATCTTGTTCGTCAGCCGTACGCCGTTGCGGTGAATCGCGACGACCGCCGCATTGTATATCCGACGAAAGTTCGCTTCGCGGACGGTCTGCCCGATCAGCGGCGATGTTCTCGAGAGCACGACTTCGGTCAGTCGCCGCCGCGTGCGTGTCTCGGGATGTATCTCGTAGGTGATATCGGCCGCTGGGACGAGCCCCGGAATCTTTTCCAAATCGACGATCGTGCTGACAACTCCGGTAAAGATCAACCGATCGCCCGCGTGAATGACGTCCTGCGGGCTGACCGGAGTCAACGTGTCGCCCTCTCGATCGATTTCGATCAGGAACAATCCCGGCAAATGCCGAAGCCCCGCGCTCTCGACGTCTTGTCCGATCAACGGGCATGTCGGCAGTACCTGCAACTCGACAAGATACTCGCGCCGCTGTTCGCCGAGCTGTTCGATCATATCGGTCCGATTCGGCAACAATCGTGGAGCGACGAAGATCATAAACATCGCGCCGACGATCGCACAAGGAAAACCGACTTCGCCAAGCTCGAACAAGCCCATCGGACCCGATCTCGCGATGAATTCACGCTTCTCGGCAGCCAATTCATCACTGATTTCTTTCTTGCCTAACTTTTCGTCAAGCTCAACAACTCGTCGCTCTTGCTCGGTCTTCAAGATTCCGTTGGCGATCAGTGTCGTGCTCGTTCCAATCATTGTGCAAACGCCGCCCAGAATCGTGAGATAGCTCACCGGGAGCAGCAATCGCGACGGCGAGATGCGTTTGCGCCGACACCAATCGACGACGACCGGAGCGGCCATCGCAACGAGAGCTGTGTTGAGCATGAACGCGGACGACGCGATCAACGCCGGGACAAGTCGCAGCAGGGCCGCTCGTTCCGTTTCGACCGACCCGAGCAATTTATTCCCGACCCAGTCGAGGACTCCCGACGAGCGAAGCCCCGCGGCGACGACGAGTAACCCCGCAATTGTTAGCAGCGCTGGGTTTGCGAATCCGCGAAAAGCGTCTTCCGGGGTAATGACGCCAACAACCGTGACACCGATCAACGCCAACATAAACAACAGATCGGTCGGGGCTCCGCGGCGAAACTGCAATCCAAGGAATACAAACAGAGTCGCCGCAATCGCCATCCAACGGTGAAATTCCTCCGGCAACATGTTTGCAGTCCAGTGATGATAACGGCGATTGTGCTCAGCTCGAGGGCTGTATCGCCCCCATCATAATCGTCGCTGCACACATACGTCATTAACATCAGAATAATAGTCATGAATGAACAGCCGAGGCTATACGACACAAACATTACGCGCGACACGATCGCGAATCTCGTCCTGGTTTCCCTGGTCATGCGATATCGACCATCTCACCGTTTGTTTGCTAGTCATATACCAATTGCCTAATGACCCCAAACGATCAACTCCGATAGCTACTCGTGTGACAAGCGGTCGCGCACTGAAAACCGCCGCTTTGCAGGTAGTCACATGACGCGGGTAGCTCCCCAGCTGGCAGCGAGCTTCCGTGTGAGTGCCAAAAGAAATAGATGATGGCGAGGAAGCCATCGCGACCTAATTTCATTGGAGGAATGCCTAAGATGAGTCGCCCCTGTTTTGCTCTCTCGGTGATGCTGTGTTGTATGGGTGGTCCGTTATTGATCATTGGAAAGGCACACGCTCGAGACACGGTTGTCTCGCCAAGTCACGACCCTGGCGAGTGTATTGTTTGTCCCCTGGCTCATGGTCCGTTAGAAGTTTGTGACGGCTACAGCGACTATGACTACAACCAGTATTGGTATGACGACCACTTGCTGCCCCTGTCCGAAACGCCCCTGTCCGAAACGACGGTGCAGACAGATCCCGAACTTGAAGTCGCCGAATCGTCCACCGATGACTTGACGAACGAAGCGTGGGATTCCGGATACGAGGACTACTATTCCGATTACGTCTTCGGCGACGACTCGACTACGACGGATGCGGACGAGAGCGCCACGACGGAGGAGTATTTCGATTCGTATGACAGTTACGCCCCGATTGATGCCGGCACGGCAGAAGCTACCTCGGGAGTAGATTCGTCCACGGAGGGAGCAGACAGCGGCGATGAGGCATACGAGGAGGAGTGGTTCTCGTACGGCGCGGAGACGACGGTCGAAACACCGGAAGAAAGCAATCCGGCAGCCGATGAGGCGTATGAAGCGTTGTCAGAGTCCGCGAGCGATCCTTGGGGTGACGAAGAAGAGTGGTATCGTCAGGAGTATGGCTACGATTCCGTGGTCGCCGAAGAGATCGCAGAGGCTGCCTCGGACGCCGCAACTCTGGAGCCTTTAGAAACCGGCTACGACGCGGCGTACGATGAGGCAATGGTCGCGGACTTATCGGAAGCCGAGGAACCGGCCGCGGATATCCCGCTTCCAGACGATGGCACGGAGTTGCCCGAGGTCGATGATTACGAGTCGTTCTACGACTATTACGACGACTTGTACAACGCCGAGCCGGCGCTCGACGAGTTCCCCGGATCTGAGTCGAGCGAAACGGCCATCGAACCAGAAATCGAGGAACGCGTGCAGTTGCCGGTGGCTCCCGAACCTGCCTGGTTAACGGACCTTGTTCATCGAATGCTGTCTCCCGTTTGGGCGGCTGCCGGTGGAATCGCGTTGAATTCACCGCTTCACAATCCCGACTCACGTACTGCGCTCCCTGCGGATGAATGTACTCAGGAGTGGGACTGCGAATTGGACTACTGGGCGCGACCTCAACGTGAGCAGCAATCAGCGGTGCTTGGTGCCGCCGATACGCTCGACGAAATGGCTTCGCTCTTGCAAAACGCCGCAGAGCTTTTGCGAGGTTTGGCGAGCGAACGTGCCGCCGACACGGCTCGGGCGACGGGCAGCGGGTCGCCTCGCTAGCCCTCTCGCGTTTAGGTGTCAATTGTACACCAAACTAACTCTCCAACAGGGCGTCGAGTGGTGGCTGTGCCGCTCGGCGCCTTTTTTTTGCGCGCGACCAGCTAGATCGCGACTTGCATCCCGCGCCGCCCTCGCACAGATCGCAAGAAATTCCATTTTTTCGATAGCATTTGTCGAAACGCCTGCATAGAATAGAGCAACTCGGCGGATTAACTGCGCCGATTAAAACATCGGGCAAGGCAGGGTTCTGTCAATTGGAACAGAGAGAACCCTTTTTAGATTCACCTCAGTGGTGGGAGTGTTCACTATGTCCAAACGCAGTAGCTTCTTGCTTGCGTTGACACCCGTTTTGGCATTCGCAGTGACGGCATCGTCGCTGCCAGGCCGCTCGAATGTTGTCGCTGCGGAATCGCGGCTCGCGACTTTCGATTCTTCAACCGGCGAAAAGTATTTCGCCCTCAGTCTGAAGCCGGACAACCTGGGGCCGCCCGCCGTGGCCCGTGATGTGGTTGTGTTGTTCGACACGTCGGCAAGCCAGACTGGGATGTATCGCGACGACGCAATCGCCGCTCTCGAATCGATGGTCGACACGCTTGGACCTGACGTTCGCGTCAAGTTGGTTGCGGTCGACCTCAATGCGATTCCCTTGACGGATGGATTCGTTGCACCGAAGAGCGCTGCGATGCAGCAGGCGCTTCGCAAGTTGGGGCTGCGTGTTCCACTTGGGTCGACGGACATGATCGCAGCTTTGCGAGGCGCGATCGACAGCTATGGCCCGGCAAACACGAACCCGCGTTCTGTCGTTTATATCGGTGATGGCGTGAGCCGCGCTAATGTGATTGAAAGCAACGAATTCGATGCCCTCGTCAAGGACTTGGTTGCCAGTCGCGCATCGGTGTCGAGCATGGCAATTGGTCCCAGCCGCGATGTCCGCTTGCTCGCAACACTTGCCAACCACACCGGCGGCATGTTGTATGTCGACTCGGACCAGAACACCGGCCAGGATGCTGGTGTCGCGATGGCTCACGCCGCGCGAGGCACCGTGATGTGGCCGGTGGCTGCGAAATTACCGGCTTCTTTCCGCGAGTCGTATCCAAAACAGCTGCCGCCGTTGCGTGCCGATCGCGACTCGATCCTGATCGGAATGCTTGATTCGACTGGCCCGCACGATCTCACCGTCACTTATGATGTCAACGGCAAGATGGTCGAACAGTCTTGGCAGATGACCCCCGAGGCATCCAGCCCGGACTTTGGTTTTCTCCCGCAACTTGTCGACAAGGCTCGGCCCGACGCGGGGCTTCGTTTGCCGACCGTCGGATCCGCCGGACTGCGCGAAGCAGCTCTTGTCATGACAAGCGACGCCGAACAACTGGCCGAACTCGGCAGTCATGCTTTGCGAACGGGCGACTTGGCGGGTGCTCGTAGCGCGGCCACAGCAGCAGTTGCCCGCGACCCAGGCAACCCTCACGCGAGTGCCGTGCTGAGCCTCATTAATCTACAAGGCGGGGGCGGTTCTGCCGCAGCCGATTTGGTCCGCGAGTTCGAAGGCGAAACGGGTGCATTCCTCGACAAAGTCGAAACCGGAAAACGAGTTCAATCCGAAGCGATTCAAGCTCAGGTTGAAGCCGGTTTGAGTGCGGCTCGCCAAAACATGTCGAGCAATCCGCAATCAGCTCTCCAGGCGTTGAAAGTGTTGCTCGAAGGAGTTGACACCGAACCGGATCTCAGTGCGGAAGTGCGCTCGCAACTTTCCGGCCGCATTCAGTCCGCGCTTCGCGAAGCGGGGCGAATCACGTTCGAAGTCGAGAATCGCCGCGCACACGACGAAGAGAACAAAGCTGCCGCCGTTGAGGCGGAACGATTGATCGAAGCGACGGCACGTAAGCGCCAAAAGATCAAACAGCTTCTCGACCGTTTCAATTCGCTGCTGGACGAAGGCAACTATTTCGCGGCGGAAGCCGATATCGCGACGCAAGTCCTGGAACTCGAACCGGACTTGGCGACCGGACGCGTCGCACTTTGGAACGCGCGCAATTTAAAGAACTTTAACGGGCTGACGCGATTCCGCGATCTGCGTCACCGCAACTTCGTAGACGCGATGTACCAGATCGAACAATCTGCGAACCCATTCCCCGACGAGCCGCCGGTCGTTTATCCAGATGCCTCGGTTTGGGAGCAGCTGACGCTTCGCCGCAAGAAGTACGCTTCGGTTGACCTGGCAGGAAAGTCCGGCTCGTCGGAGACGCGAATACTTCAAGCACTCGACCGCGAAGTGACATTCGAGCATTTCGACCGGCCCTTGAAAGAGGTGATCGAAAGCATCTCGATTGACGAGAATATTCCGATCGTCTTGGACACGAAAGCTCTAGAAGACTTCGGCATCGACTCAGGCACGCTGATCACCAGTGAGCTGAAGGGGATCACCCTCCGTTCGGCCTTGCGATTGATGCTGAACGAGTTGGAGTTGACCTATATCATCCAAGACGAAGTGCTCCAGATCACAACGCCTGAAAAAGCAGAATCCAAGCTGATCACCAAGGTCTACCCGGTCGGTGACCTCGTCATGCCGATTGGCCTACTCAGTGCCGGCGGTTTGGGAGGTGGCGGAAGCGGTGGCATCGGGGGTGGCGGTGGTGGTGGCTTTGGTGGCCAGGGCGGCGGCCAGGGTGGTGGTGGCTTTGGTGGTGGCCAGGGCGGTGGTGGCTTTGGCGGTGGCGGCGGCGGTGGCGGTTTCGGCGGCGGTGGCGGTTTCTTTGCTGTCGAAGATGAACTGTCGCTCGGTGGCAACACGGAACCTAATACGACTGCTCCCAAGCAACCAGTTGCGTTGCCTCTTAAGGCAGCTCGTTCGATCGTTCGTCCGATTAAATTGGAACGCAAGACGGGCGATTCGCTTTACGATGCTTGGAATGCACATTTCGCGGCGCATCGAAACGACTCGGCTGTCGAGCGTCTCGAACATGCGAAACGAGTTCGCGAAACAGTGCGTCAGTTACGTGCCGATGCACAAAGCCAGCTGAATCGGGACGATCGGAAGAGTGCCAACGCAAAGCTTCAAGAGATTGTCGTGCTGACCCAAGCGGCCGTTCGCACGGGTTCGCCCCAACCTTGGATGTACGAAGCAATGTCGATCGCAATGCTCGCGAGTGATTCGCCGGTCGAAGAAGTCGAACGCGCCTTAATGTCGGCAGTCGACTTCAGCACCAACGACGAAGAGATTTTGCACGTTGCTTCCTACATGTCGCGGATTGGGCTCGAAGCGCGGGCCCTCAAGCTCTACCGAGAAATTGCGGCCGTCAATCCGATGCGTCCCGAGCCGTTTGTCAGAGGTTTATCCCTGGCAGAGCAGTTGCAGGACGAAGCCGCTCTTCAATGGGCCAGCGTGGGAATCCTGAGCCAAGCTTGGGAAAAAGAACATCGGCAGATTGAAGAACGTGCCAATCGAATTGCCCAGTCTCTTCTCGAAAAGATGCAGGCGGAGGGTCGAATTAGTGAAGCCGATCAGTTCCTTGCCAAATTGAACGACGCCGTTACTCGCGACTGTGTCGTGAAGATCACTTGGACCGGCGATGCCGATGTCGACATGCTGATCGAAGAGCCTTCCGCAACCATTTGTTCGGGGCGCAATCCTCGCACGACCGCTGGTGGTGTGATGCTCGGTGATTCGTATGCCCACAGCGGTGGCAATTCGCTGGATGGCTACTCGGAGTTTTACGTCTGCCCCAAAGGCTTCACCGGGCAGTATCGTTTGCTTTTGAAGAACGTTTGGGGGGAAGTTACCGCCGGCAAGGTGACCCTGGAAATCTGGACGAACTATGGGACTCCTGAACAAACTTACGGCAAGCAACAGATTCCGCTCGGCGAGCGAAATGCGATCGTTAATTTCGAGCTGGCCAAAGGTCGACGAATCGAACCGCTGGACGACGAGAAGATCGCCACGATTGACAGGAGCCGGCTGGAACTCGGCCGCGCGGTCTTGGCTCAGCAACTCAGTGCCGCCAACGATTCAAGTAGCCTTCGTGATTATGCGCTGGCCCTCCGCAGGGGACTCGTTGATGGTCGAATCGACCCGCGTGTCTTCGGGCGGCGCGGCGCTGTTGGCTTCCGGCCGCAAATCACCCTTCTCCCGGAAGGTAATCAATTGTTGGCCATGGCGATTATCGATGCCAGCCGCCGTTACGTGCGGATTGAACTCGGACCGCTTCCAATCTCCTCCGGTGTCACAAACGTCGACACCTTCAGCTTCGTCGGCGGCCAGGGTGGTGGCGGCGGTGGTGGTGGTGGTGGCGGCGGATTTGGTGGTGGCGGCGGCGGTATCTAACCGCTTATTGCCGTAGGCTTCACGGAAGCGCAAGGTTCTTTGCGCTCGCCTTACCGCTTTGACGATCGCGTGGTGGCTCCCCACGCGACGAGCCTCTCAATTCCTTGGCGGTCGGCAAACCACGACAGCTCGGATCGATTCAAGCACCGTCAATCGAACGGTCCTTTAGCGACGGTTGTGCTTGCGTTGAGTCGAATATTGTCGATGTCCAACTCGCCTGTGGCTCCGTAGAGTCCGACACTGATCATCAAAATCCGTGTCTCATCAGGTACTCGAAAACGGGTCGCGTAATCCGCCCAGGGAGCGCGGCCGCTCCAGGGCCCGAATCTCCCCGATCCGACTTCGTGTCGCTGCTCGTTGTAGAAGCGAACATCAATGCCCGAGAAGGAGTCTTCCTCGGGAAGCATGACATCACTTGCGCGAACGGCGACGGAGAGTTCAAGCTCCTTAAACCGCCTCCCATCCAAGCCCGTCGCTTGCAGCACCTGGGCGGTACGGCCGGGTGTTGCATTGCTAAGCTTCAAATACCTCGTCCCGTCGTCGGCTTTCGTATCGGACACAAGTTGTGCTTGTCGTAAGTAGTACCAATTCGCTGGTGTTTGTTCGTCCGTCAAAAGCTCGAAACTGCCGTTCGCCAAGACGGGCACTCCGTCATCCTGCTTCACGTTTCGCAATTCTTCGGCGTGGCCAGTCATGGGAACGAAAAACGTCGATTCAAGCACTCGCCGCTCGAGTTTTCCCTCGCGTTTCGTGACCAGACAGAGCGACTGCTGGTATCGTTTCCCCAAGGGAATCAGCATCTTGCCCCCTTCCTTGAGTTGATCGACGAGCGGTTGAGGGATCTTTTCGGGTGAGCAGGTAACGATGATCTTGTCGAACGGCGCACGTTCGGGCCAACCCTTGAACCCGTCACCAACTCGGACATGAACGTTCCGGTAACCGAGTTGCCGTAGGCGACCGGTCGCTTCGTTGCCCAGATGCTCGATGATCTCGATCGTATAGACTTCCGCAACTAAGGGGCTCAAGATGGCCGCTTGGTAGCCGCTACCGGTCCCGATTTCCAAGACCCGATCGGTCGGTCGTGGATCGAGCTGCTCGGTCATGAACGCGACGACGTACGGCGGCGAAATCGTGACTCCTCCACCGATTGGCAGCGACATGTCGAAGTACGCATTCGCGCGGTGCTCTTCGGGAACGAACAGGTGACGCTCAGTCTTCCTCACGGCGTCGAGAACACGAGGATCTTTAACTCCCTCGGCAATCAGCTCAACCAGACTCTGTCGCGCCTTGGTCCACTCGTCAGCTTGCTGCGCGGTGGACGCCGCGGGTAGCAAAAATACTACGTCTGCAAATAGAACTAGTAGCCACGTGTAACGGCTTTGGCGGTGCGGAGATTTCGAACTCACGACAGCGAACTCCTCGTGCTACGGCGTTACGAATAAGGCCGCCGGATTGGGACGACTATCTTGGAATTGTACGCCACGGTTACGGCGGCACCAGTTGGATTTGGCGCGATCCTAACGAGTATGAGCGGCTACTGCCGCACCAGACCTGGTATCAGGTCGAGATCGAGGTCTTCGGTCAAGCCAGCGCGAAATCGTTCGATCGCGATGGCTCCCATCACCGCATTGTCGGTGCATAGCTCGGGAGGAGCGATGTGCAACGAAACGCGCGCCTTGTCCGCTTCCACTGCTAATCGCTCGCGCAGCCGTCGATTCGCCGCGACGCCGCCGCCGACACAAAGCGTCGAGAGTCCGGTTTGTCTCACGGCAAGGATCGCCTTGCCCACTAGGCAATCGACGACCGCTTCCTCAAAGCTGGCCGCGAGATCCGCAATTTGCTGGTCGGAAAGCTCCGGCCGCACGAACTTGGCGGTCGCTCCGCCGGTGATTGCGTATCGGACGGCTGTCTTCAAGCCGCTGAAGCTGAATGCGATCTTCGCGTCGTCATTCAGGAACGATCGTGGAAAGCGATACGCCTTTCGATTTCCCTGCAACGCAACTCGCGACACCGCCGGCCCGCCGGGATAGGGCAAGCCGAGCATGCTGGCGACCTTATCGAATGCTTCTCCCGCGGCATCGTCGATTGTGCCGCCAAGGTACTCGAAGTCCGACGGTGCATTACAACGGTACAAGTTGCTGTGCCCGCCGCTGACGATCATTCCGACGCACGGAAACACATCGACGCCACTGGCGAGCTTGCAAGCATAGATGTGTGCGTGCAGATGGTTGACGGCGACCAACGGTTTGTCGAGCGCTACGCAAAGCGTCTTGGCGGCAACGAGTCCAACAAGCAGCGATCCGGCTAAGCCCGGTGTGTTCGCAACCGCGATGGCGTCGAGTTCGTCGAGCGTGATCCCGGCCTTGCGCACGGTCTCGTCAATCACGGGCAGGATTCGTTCGACGTGAGCCCGGGCGGCGATCTCGGGAACCACGCCGTGGAAGCGTTGATGCAGCTCGTCCTGGGACGCGACCACGGACGCAAGCACCTCAAAATCGCCGGTGATGATCGCTGCTGCCGTCTCGTCGCAGGTAGTTTCAAGAGTCAAGATCTTCATCCGAGCCTACTTGCCGCTGGTCTCGTCGAAGACGGCATCCGTTTCGTTACCTTGCGGGCGAATCATCTCGAAGTAACGACGGATGGTTTGGCGGTGGCCGAGGGGAATTGGTTCTGAGTCGAGAACCGACTCGCTGATCTGTTCGTATTTGTCGACTTTCTCGCGATATTGGCGAATCGCTTCCTGCTGTTGTTCCGGAGAAGACATGGTCTCGACGTCGACATCGCCGCTGGCGGACTCGGTGCCAGTGATTTGCATTTGAGGTCCGGTCTTCAGTTTGGCCGTCTTGTCGCCAGGATCGTTGCCGCTGCTGGCCAGTCCCCAGTTCTTGCCACCCTTCTTTTTACTCTCTGCCTGACTCTTACACTCTCCCTCGCACTCTGACTTGCATTCGGACAGACAGTTGCACTGTTTGCGGAGCAGGTCGGAGAGCTTCTTGCGGTTGCCTTGCTTTTTGCACTCGCTGGCCAGTCCGTCCGTCCCATCCTTGAATTTGCTGCGGTCGCCCTGCGTGAGGCCCGCCGAAATTTGGCTCGTGGCTTCGCGAAGTTGCCGTTGCGCGCCTTGCGACGAGTTCTGCTTGGCTTGATCGAGCTTCTCGGTCAGCGCTCGTTCGGTTTGCCGATCGAGCTTCGGCATCTCCAGCTTCGCGAGTTCCTCGGCGGCCTGTTCCATCTCACCTTGTGACATCGCTTCACCGGCGGCCTGAAACGGTTCGGCCAGTGCGAGAGCTTCGCCGATCTCCTGAAGCGCCGCTTCGGTGCTGGGGTCGGCGAGTTGCTCTTGCTTAGCTTGCAGAGCCGCTTCCATTTCGGATAGCTTCGCCAGAGCTTCCTTCGGATCGATGCCGGGTTGCTTCAATTCTTCGATCTTCTCGGCGAGTTCTTTCAGGAGTTCTTCGATCTCGGGATCGGCATTCTCTTCATTGAATTGTTCTAGCTCTTCCAAGCTGGCGGCGACGCGAACGGCCTGATTCAGAACTACGTCGTTCTGAACAACTGCCGCTTTGACTTCGTCGCGAGGTGCCGACAGAAATGCGATGCCAAGTGCGGCGACCGAAAGCACCAGCCCCCAACTCCAAGAGCGAGGAGCGCGGAAGGGCGCGACTTTAGTCGGATCGACCGAAGCGACATGCGTCTCTGCGTCGTTAACCTGAAGTTGTTGAAGCGGCGACTGGGCCGCTTGATGCATAAAGTTGCAGGCGGTCGCGATTCGATCCTTGAGTCGATACTGACGATCGATGGCCGTTGCGGCTTCACGAGCCCGCCGAGGTACGAACAATCCATAAACCAATCCGACGAGCGGACAGGCAACAACAGCAGCTCCGATCCATACAAGCGAAAGCGAGTCAACGCCGACGAGCCGGGCGACCGCGAGTCCGCAGCCAATGATGCCACCCGCGACGAGCCCGAGAGAAAGCGTTTGCCACAGCCACTGCCTCTGCTGACGAGAGCGGACGGCTTCGACGCGATCTTGAATGCTACGCATGTTCGTAACTCCTGTTGTCGTTGCACGCGTTAACAGCGTGTTGGTTTGTCATTTTGGAGTGCGATGACTTGTCATCGCTTTGGATTTCTAAACCACTCCACGAAAGAAAGCGGCGACAAGTCGCCGCACTCCAAATTGCCAATGCCTGATCTTATCGCTTCCTGAGAACCAATACTAGACATTTTCATCTCGCCGAAGACACGGAGTCTGGCGATTTGCGGGTTTGAATCGTCATTCGAGTGACCACTAGATCAAGCACTGCGTCGGCGTCTGAGGCGGCGGCCTCAACGGCAATCTCCTTGACTTGGGCATCGCCAACCGCCCACATCTCCCACAGCCGGAAGTCGTCCGAATCGCGGTTTGCAAAATAAGAGGAAATCACGTTTCCGGTGCGAACCAGACGAAATCGCCCGGAACCAGAGGGAACTGTCTTGTGACGGCTATCGTGGTTTTCAGCCCCGCTGAGGGTATTGTGCTTTCGACGAGTGTTGACGGTCGCGGTTGGCGACCTGTACGTGCCCATGCCGGAATCGACGTATATGTTGATGTTCGAGTCAACCACGGCTCGCAACACCACGACACTTCCCCAGCCATCCTTCGGTGGAGCGTGTGTAAAGTCCTCGAAATCAAGCGTGACGACAAAGTCCTCCGTGATCGGCTCGCGCAAGTGAATCCGCGGCCAAGAGCCATAGCCTGTCGAATCCTTGACGAGCATGTGCAGGCCGCGATCGGTGGTCATGATGCGATCTGGCGGGCCAGCGAGAAGCAATCCGGCTGCGGCAAGCTTCTCCTTGGGCTCGCTGAAATCAAAGACGCGGGGCACCGACCAATTCGCGAATTCGTTCGGAACTGGAACACGGGCGAGTTGCTGATCTTCAACCGCGGGCAGTGTCTTCGGCCAGTTGCCGCGATAGACAAGATTGCGGACACGGCACTTGGTCTTGTCGGAGTAGCGAAACAATCCGAAGAACCGCTCGGTGGATGGTTCGGCCAGCGTGACCGTCGCCGCTTCCGCATCGTTGATCGACAACGTGAGCCGATCTCCCGCCAGCGACAGCTTGTATCGGTTCCAGTCGTTCGGCTTCAAATCGACAAGTTCCGCTGCTCCTTCAATCGGCGCGACATTATCCGGCGCAAGGCCACTCGTTTCGTATTGTGCGTCCGTGAGCGTGTGCTTGCGCACTCCGTCTGGATTGACCATCAATGCCACACGACCAACTGCGGGATGAACCGCGAACTCACCGGGTACATAATACGACTCAAACTCGATCACGCCGTCTTCGAGCATCGGTCGCTGATACATGAGCAAGCTCTCCACATTCGCAGCCGCGATGTTTTGCCGAAGCTGCCCCACAATCTCACCACTACTTTTCCTCCAAGCAGCCGTCGTGTTGTCCGCTTCGAGCGAACATGACTCGCCATACATATCCGCCCGCCAAGCCCCAAAATTCGCAGAATTGATGAGGTCGATCTCGTCGGGAATCTCGGGGCTGCCGACGATCCTGAAATCTCGCACGGTACACTGGTATCCCGCGCCGTAAGCTTGCAGGACGACCCACGGGTCTGGTGCCGATGCAAACTTCTCTTCGTGGATCTGAACACCGTTGACGAACGTCGTGATAGTGTTTTCGTTCACAACAATGCGAAAGTCGGAGATCCAATCGCTCGGATTCGGTATCTCGATGGTGTCGTCAATGTCGTGGGTACTGTGCATGAGCGTGGCAATCCGTCGCGCCTTAAAGTCCCAACGAGGTATTGCAGCGTGCATCCCGTACGCGATCACGGCGTCGCGGTATCCACTCAGGCACTGCTCGGCGACAATCTCGAAGTTGCCTCTTAACGGCGATTGAAAAAAGAGCTGCCCCCAGGTACCGCCAGGGATTTGCCGAACGACGCCCGGTTGGTAGAGCCACTGGGAATGCTCGTAGCCGGCTGCGCGGATGCTCGGTTTGTCGTAAGGGACGTTGGCCCATTGAGTGAGTCGCGACTCCGGAGGCGATTCGAACGAGGGCTGTAACATGGCACGATCGACGTGTCCGAGGAGGATATCGAGCGAGTTGTCCCAGATCGGATCATTCTTCTTGAACTTCGCGTCCCGCTGCTTGGTAACTAGTTCGTCGGTGATGTCCAAGGCGGCGAACTGCAAGGCCGGATGTTTCGCAGCCTGCCAGGCCACAACAAACTCGGCGGCACGGTCGCGAGCGGCAAGATCTTTGCTCAATCCTTTCGCGACGTATCGATGGAGATCCACCATGTGGGCGTGAGCAAGTTCAACATCACCGGATTGCATCGCCGCAAGGGCCGCCAACGCGATCCTCGCGCGTTCAGCCACTTCACCATTCGTCCTGATTTCGCCAATCGCCTTGGTGAGTTCGTCCAGCTTCCCCACTCGATCGGCAGCGGCCATCAACTCGATGGCGGGACAACGCAACTGTTCCCCGATGGAAGTGTCTGCCGCTCGCGCTGCGGCGAATTCATAGTACAGCCGACTCCCGGAATGATCCGGCGAAGGCAGAACCCACGCCAACAACTTGTCGAAGGCTTGCTCGGGCGGAAGATCCTTCACTTCGGCGAGGACCTTCGAGACATCGTGTGCAAAGATCTCTTCCGACAGTAGGGTGTTAATGAGACGACGATCGGCGGCCGTGTATTGCCTGCTCGACGCCAGCAGGTCGTTACGTACTTCCTCGGTGAGCGACGCCGGCCACGCTCCAGCCAACTTCGGTTCGCGAACTTTTAGCGACTGGCCTTGCCGGTGAAACAATCCGAATCGATGGTCGATCTCTGGTTCGAGAGCGCGTTCGTAAATCAACTCGCCGTTCAACGTCAACTGAATCGTGTCGCCGATGAGCCCCAGCCGAACGAGGTTCCAGTCGTCATGTTTCAATGGAAGTTGCTTCGGGCCACGACGAGCGGGCGCGTTCGTAACGCGGTTGTCGTTGCTGACAGCCAGCACTTCTTGGTCCCAGCCAGTTCGTGTGATCCAGTGTTCGCCGATGCCTTCCGGTTCCAAAAGCAACGCCAGTCGACCGATGGTGGGATGAGCCGCGACTTTGCCGGGACTGTAATAGAATTCGTAGCTGAATGTTTCCCGATCGCGCAAGGGACGATGATAATAAGCCCAACTGCGTGACTTCGGATTATCAGCGTTCGCGCGACCAACGAGCAGCCCGTCTTTAGCTTGCCAGTCAAACTCGGACGGCTCGTTGCGTTGGGCGTAAGCGTTACTGTCATTCTCGGCCAGCGACTTCAGGGCCATCAAGCGGCGTCGTGGTTGAGAAGTGCCAAAGAACGACGTGTTCCAGCCGTCCATCCGATCGCCGTTCACGAGTGTGACTTCGCGGGGGATCGCCGGGTTGCCGATGAAACGGGGATTGCGGAATGTCGTGGCTCGCGTGTAGTGGGAGTAGAGCGTGATCCACGGGCTCGTGTCATTCACTTCCTCTTCGTAGATCACATGGTTGTTCAGACAATACTGCATTTTTCCATTCGCCACTTTGATCGTGATCGTGCCGAACGATTCGTTGTCGCGTACGAGAGCTTGAGCGTGGCTGAACGATTCATGCCCGCCGTTCGACCAGATCGTCGTCCGCGACCCGTACCTTTGAGCTTCGACGACGACACCTCCATAACCGGCTTCGGTCTCGGCCCACGAACCTTTATACGCGTCGACCGTGAACTCGAACTCGCCAGTCAACGGATACGTGAAGTACAACAGATCGACTCCGGCACCCGGAAGATGCGCGATGTGGCCTTCTTGCACGGCCCACCAGGGAGTCACACCGTTGTAGAACTTCTCCTGGGTCGAAGCGGGAAACCAATGGGCAAGCTGCGGATCATCGCCCGGCTGAATCGTGGGCTTGTTCACTTGCCCTGCGCGCAGGGCAAAGTCGAGATCAAGCCGCGCGACCTTCTGATAATCGGAGATCGATTGCAGCGCGCGGCGCAGCGATCCCCGCTTGCTGTAATACAGCGACACGAACTGCGGCGATTGGAAACAGGCCCGATAAACGAGGTAGTCGCCCCAGCCATCGGGCGTCGGTTGTCCCGTCTGTCGTTTGACGCGCTCGCCGACGGTGTCGATGAGCGGCTGGATCACTGGCGTGCCGGTTTTCGTATCGCCAAGTTGAATAAGAATCAACGCGTACAGAAACGATGCGTTCTCCAGTTTCTGATCGTACGCCGACTTGACAAGATCTCGCAGCTCCTCCACGCGGCCCGCGGCTTCGGCGGCGGCGAGGAGTTCTGTGAAGTTGCAGAGCATGTCGCCGGAGTAGTGTTTTCCGCGAACCGTCGCAGTTTGGAGGAACATCGCTGGCACGCGAACCGGTTCGACCCATTCTGCGGCCAGCCTGATCGTTTTGCGACCATCGACTGGCAACGTCCAATCTCGCCAGGCTTCGTATTGCTTTTCCGACGGCAGCAAACTCATTTCGCGAGTGACAACCGCCAATGCGGTCGTTGTGCTGGGCCGGGGCCGGTTCTCGTAGGAGAAGTCAGCGACGCGGCCCATGTAGTCGAGAGCGACGGTCGGCAGACCGGTCTTGGCAGCCTCCTCGGCAATCGCCGCCCAGTCGCGCCACTGGAGATATTGGCCATAGGTGCCGCTGTAACGCGAATAAAAAGGTTGCCTGCCGAGGAGATAGGATTCAAAAAACTTTTTCACCTCTTCCGGCTCATCGACCAGATACAGGTTCACTTTGGAGACCAAGCCGCCCAGCGAAAGCTCGTTGTTGTTTGGATCGGCATTGGCGGATTGCAATTGCAAATTGACCGCCGCCTTGAGAATTGCAAAGGCAGGCTCTTCGAGACCTTGACGGTCGGACGCGGGCAGCGCGGCGTGGCAAGCGAGTTGTACCAGCGGCGGCAAGCTGCCTCCGCCAACGAGTTGAGCGAGTTCCGTGATCGCAACTTTTGCGTCGTCGAGTTTGCCGCGAGCGAGCGCGACCTGCGTGCGAAGTACCAACGCAGCAACCTTCCCTTGCGGGTTCTGAGTTCGCGCGTCGATGTGCTTGCCAAGATCATCCAGTTGTTTGGCGGTTTGTGCCCATTGCACGAGGACCGCGCCGAGACTGCTCACCTGCGCATCGTGCAGCTTCGACGAATCGGCATACATCAGGATTTCAGCCGGTCGATTTTCGGGAAAGACGATCGGAACCAGCAGTTCGTAAACCTCTTGCGCGGGATAGGCATCGCCTTCCCATTTGGCGATGACTTTGCGGAGCGATTCGGCGACTTCGGTTTCGATCTCCGATGAACCAGCGTTTGCCGCAGCCGCTGACGGAACCGTTCTCGACCCTCCGAAAGGATCGGTGCCCGGGTTGGATGCGGCATCCGGCACCGGCGTTCCGCCGAGCATCGAGGCTTTCACCGCCTTGCGGGACAAAACCGGCATGTCGTTCTCGGCGGCGGCCAGCGCGATCTCCATTGTGAGCCGGAACTGAGAAACCGTGAGCGGCGGAATTCGCCGTGAGGTAGTGGGCTGCTTGTCGCCCGCTGCGACTTGAAGGTGTACGAACACGAAATCATTGCGGTCACGCCGATCGAGCGAACTGGTTCGTGCTTTTGCATCCGGCTGTTTCGGCTCTGTTCGTCGGGTGACGATATCCAACAACTCGGACCATTTCGCCTCCGCCTGTTCGCGGTCACCGCGATCGAGCGCGATCTTTCCCCAGTCGTAAAGAATGGCTGCCGTATGCTGATCGCCTGTTTGCCGGCGAGCCGCTTCGAGGGCACGTTCCGCGAGTGTGATGCCGATTTCCCGCTGCTCCTTCGTTTTTAAACACTCGCGAGCGATCAGCCACAAGGGAATGTGAGTGAGTCCCTCGCGGCGTTGGCGAGAGTTGGGACGGCGTCCCGGCTGGATCTCTTCCAGCGGATGGTCGGCGACCGCCGCGAGCAGCGCCTGCAAAGCCTCCACGGCTTGTTTGTCCTGCATGCGCATCAAATAAGCCGACTCCGTCACGCCGACCGACAAGTCAGCGGCATGTTCCGCACGAAGTTCAGCAAGTCGTTTGCGGATGCCGCTGGCGATTGGCTCCTCTTTCGAGATCGTGACCAGCAGGTCCACCAGCGGACTTTGCATCGACGTCGTGCGCAGGTTGCTGATGTCGGGCACCAGCAACATAAGATCCAACGCCGCCGCGCCGGCAGGCAGCTGTTCGGGCAGCGCCAAGAGTTGTGTCATGGCTTCATCGGAATTGGTCGAGTCAAGTGCGTCGAGCGAAAGCTTGAGACCCAGGTCGATCTGCGATTTGAAATGGTTGGGCTGACCGCCATACCATTGGCCGGCCTGTTCGATAGCCGTTGGATCCGCCGACAGATTGCGGAAGATGCGGACTGCATCGACCGGACATTCCAACTGCAACAATTGCTGCGCGGCCCAGACGGAGTTCTCGATGCGAAGATACGACGAGTACTGCGGATCGTACTGCATCTCTTGCGTCGGTTTGGTCTGCTTGATCAGCAGGTCGCGGGCATCCTGTTTGCGGCCAATGTCGCCGTACAACTTGACGAGTCGCGCGACGGGAGAGTACTGAATCTGACTCATCGTGTTCGGACTGTTCAATGCCGTTTCAAAAAGCGTAAGCGCGATCGGTCGCGTGTCCTCAAACTGATCGAGTTCCTGGCCGATGATCCAACAGGAATGAGCCGGCATCGCCTTCAACGTCTCTTCGTCCGCCACAAGATGTTCGAGACGCTGCTTGGCCTGTTCCTTGCGATTCTCCTTGAGATCAATCAGAGCCAGCATCGCTTCTCCGCCATGCCAGCCGGGTGCTTCCCGGAGGCGACCCTGAATGATCTGCGTCAACTCAGCCATCTTCTCTGAGCCTTGAATGCCAGTGAGCATCTGATGGAACTGCGCGTTGACTTGTCCGCCGGAGCCATAGGAGTAGATGTTGTCCAGCCCGAACCAAGGCGTGGCGGCAACCTCGCTGACCGAGGGAATGATCGCCTGCTTGCCAAGATTGAACACGCGGTCGTTCTTCCACAGGTTCTGATCACGCATCCGCGAGATCATTCGATTGCGATACTGCGGGAAGGCTTCGAACACTTTTTCGAACAGGTTGAGCGCCAGTTCCAAGCTCGCGTCGTTCGCTTGACCCCGGCGACCGTCCATCAGGTTTGAGACAAGATCGATCACGTAGTACGGCTGGCTGAAGAGCTTGATGTTGACTTTCTCGATCGCCTGGATCAGATCGAGCGTGCGATTCGAACGCTCGAACACACGGCGTACCTGATACAGATCTTCGGCGACCCATTGTGGCTTCTGCTTCAAGAGTTCCAGGTACTGGTCACACGCTTCCGCTTGCTTGCCGGTCGCTTCCAAGTGCTTTGCCAGCTGATAGCGCAGCACAACCGCGTCCGGCCGGCTGGCAACCGCTTGCACGAGCAACGAGCCGACTTTCTCGCGTTCATTCCCCGCTTCGTAGTACTCGATCAATTGTTCGTACAGCCGCGGCGAGTTCGGCGACTTCTCAATCTGACTCTCGACACGGGCAGTCAGATCTTTGAGTGCGCCAGTCTGTTGCAGCAGCCGCAGTGATTGCGTCCGCATTTGAGCTTCAGGGTTGCTGGACGAGTAGCGGAAGGGATTGCGACCGGCCCCACTCATACCAGACAACGGCGGCGTGCTTCGCCGCAAGATCGTATGGGCCAACTGCTGTGCCAGGTCGGCTTTGCCTTGACTTTGATACATCGCCATCAACGAAGCCATCGCCGGGAGCGAGTTCCCCGATCGCCGCTCGACGCGCGAGGTAATGGCCTCGGCCATCTCGTGCATGCCGAGCCGACGCATCCGCTCCACCAAAGCGAGTTGCGTGTTATTGTCCAGCCGCAAGCCAAAGAGCCGTTCGGCCGATTGGCGAGCCCGGTCGATGTCTCCCAATCGCTCGGCGAGTTCCAATGCCATCAACTCGCGCTGTTGCACCAGCTTCTGGTCGCGTGGCACGATCGCTTCGACGATTTCCAACGCATCTTCCGTGTCGCCCATCGACTGGTGCAGCGCGGCAATCTCCAAACGGAACACGGGATCGTCATTGAGGTAAGCCCCCGCCTGTTTGAGCAAGACCAGGGCCTCTTCCTTCTCTTCCAGCCACCAGCGTGCATAAGCGAGCAGCAGCGTCGCGTACAGCTTCTCGTCGTCGGATGCCGCTTGCAGTCGTTGTTCGAGATAAGCAGGCAGATCGTCGAGTACTTCGTTGCGTTTGAAGACTTCGTATACGACTCGGAGCAACATGAGCGTCGTCGCATCCACGTACTGACTCGCATGGGGATAGTCGAACTGTACGCGGATATCCTCTTTACCGTACTTCAAAGAAAAGTTCGTATTGGAGCGGGGCTGTACTGCGGATGTCGCGCGTCGACGGCTCTGCTCCGCACGTCTTCGAATCGCGACTTCCGTGCTGATATCGAGCGACGCCCCAAGCAGTGAAAGGATCTTGGCGTGTTCTTCTTCCGGCCCCAAGTGCCCCATCCAGTTCATCAGCAGATTCGCGGCGGGAGCCAGCGGGTCCACGACTTGCGATGCACTCCCTGACCGGCGAGCTGTTCCGGCGGCAACCGTTGGGCCGCGTGCGATGTCATCGCGCGCCGCTTCGAGCCATTTCGGAAACAGCCCGTCGATCCGGTCGTACTTCTCTTCTTGCAGGAACATTGTCATTGCCATGGCAAGCTGCGACGACGATTTTGCCGAATCGATTTGCTTCTGGATGAGCTGTTCCGCTTGATCAACACGCCCCGCAAGCTTCAATTCCTCGATGATGGTGCCAATGAAAGCACCGCCGCCTAGACTGGTGGAGAGCGGCACATAATTGTTGCCGAGCAGGATGTAAGCCTGCCCGTTGCTCGCATAGATAACTTGTCCACCCATCGTGGCTGCATACGCATCGTCGTCACTGGCAGCGGTAAGTGCTTGCTGGCACTGGAGCATTAATTCGAGATCGTCGTCCGACAAAGGCGTCTTCTTCGGCTTGTCGTTTTGCGATCGAGGGACTTGTTGACTCGCCGTGTCGACACCGCGCAGTGCGAGCGAACTGAGGTAGAACTGCTGCGCCTCGCGGCCTCCTTCCTGAGCCATCCGCCGAGCGATACGAAAGATGGAATCCAAGTTGGCGCGAAGTTGCTCGACATACATCCAGTCGTAAACCGACTCGCGAGTCGCACCTTCGGCGGTGGCCAGCGCACCCAGCTCTTCGAATCGCTTCACTAGCGTGTTGCTCTGCTCCGCGTCCGCGTCCTTGTCCGATTCCTGCTTCTGATCGAACAGCATCAACCACGCATAGGCCGCCATGCGGGCTTCGCCAAATGCACTCGGTGCCCACACCGGCCGCGCGCGTGTTGAACCGCCGTAGTAGCCCCGATCGGGATCGAGTCCTACCGTCTGTCGGACCTGAGCGGATATTCCAAGCATCGTTAGCGGCGATCGCCGTGTGGGCATGGTCGATTGAATGCCGCGCAGATTGTTCGAGCGTGCTTGCGTTTGTGCCTGCTTGAATTTGTCCTCGGCAACAACTCCGAATGCATCATGAGCAACTGTCAATGCGAGCAGCCGATCGAAGCGGTTTTGCGCTTCTGCGATTTTTTCGAGCGCAGCCCAGGCGACGCCTTCGCGGTACAGCATCTCCCAGTCGTCGTGCTGTTCACTCAGCAGCGGCTCGGTGATCGCGATCGCGCTTTCGTAAGCTCCTTGCGTCAGCAACGAATCGAGATTCCGCAAGCGGCGAGCCGGGTCTTCCTCGCGCCGCATCAGCTTGACCAGAATCTCACTCGCTTCATCCTGATCGCCCCGCGACTGCAAAAGGGTCGCCAGCCGATATTCGGTTTCATGCCCGGGAGCAATCATCGCGAGTTGCCGCTGGTACTCGATGGCACCATCAACATCCGCACCCTGCTCACATAGCTTCGACAGCTGTTGCAGCAAGTTCGTGTCTCGCGTGTTCTCGCTGAGCAGACTTTCGAGTTCTTGTCGCGCCGTTCCGTAATCGCCCGCTGAATGATGTGCCTGCGCCAGACAGATCGTCATCGCATGACGCTTATCCTCTTCGCGGCGGTCCCGTTCCAATCGCTCCAGCAGCTTGTCGAACTGATTGACTTGCAGATACAGATCCGTCAGCTTCATGGTCAGACTCGTCTTGTCATCCAAGTCATCCGTCTTTTCAAACGCACGCCAGTAGACCTCGATCGCTTCGTCCGCTCGAAGCTCTTCCGACAACGCCGCTCCCAACGCCATGATCAAGTGCGGCTCGGTGGGATTGATCCGCACGGCCTTCCGTAGCGTGTCGACTCCTTCTTCCGACTTGCCAAGCTGGAAACAGAGCCGAGCGTAGAACTCGTAGTTGTCCGTATTGCCGGGAGCCGACACAATCAGCTCGCGCCCCGCTTCGAGTGCCTGATCGGCCCGTCCCATTTGAGCTTCAAGCCGTGCGACGTTCATCAGATGGTCGCCCCGCGATCGCCGATCGATTACTGCCAGTTGCCGGTTCATGTCGGCCGCGCGGGCATAGTCGCCCGACAACTCGGCAATGCGAGCCGCCGTCGTCAGTGCCGGAATCGACTTGGCGTCCTTCTTCAGCGCGGTATCGATCGCTGCGGTGGCATCGGCCCAGCGGCTGTCGGCTTCGCAGTAGCGGGCCAACAGTTGCCATTGTTCAGCCGAGGCATCTGCGTTTCCATGCACCTTCGCCGCGAGGGCATCAATCTCCGGATCGAGTCGTCGGCTGGAACGATAGACGTCGATTCGTTGTGCGATGGTCGCATCTTGTTCTTCGGCGTTGGCAGCCAGTTTCTCGGCGATGCCGACGAAGGCAAGTGCCTCGTCGAACTTGCTAGCGCGAGAGTGATACTCTGAAGCTTTCAAGTGCAATGCGAAATCCTTCGCGTCGAGCTTGCACGCTTCGGCGATTTGCAGAATGGCTTCGTCGAGGTACCCAAAGCTGTTGTAGATCTCGGCCAAACGAGCCACGTTGATCGCCGTATGTCGTTCACCATCCGCAATCGCCGTCCAGGTGGCGAGTGCCTCTTCGGGCCGCTTCAGAATGTGATAGAACTCGCCGAGATACTCTCGATATTGCGGGTCGTTCGGTGCCTGAGCAACCGCTCGCTGATAGAGCGCGAGGGCTTCGTCCTGCATATTTGACTGGCGAAACAGGTCGGCTACTTGCGACATCGTGAGGGCGTCGTCTGGTCGTGCGGCCAGGATTTGGTTCCAGATGCGTGTGGTTTCGGCATGGCGAGCGTCTTGATCGAGTTCCTTGTTCTTGAGAACCAGCTTGCCCCAGTCACGCACGAAGTCCGAGTTACCCGGCGCGGACTCGACCAGCAACGCGTACTCCTTGACCGCTTCGCCGTATCGTTGATCGTCCACCAATTGATCGATGAACGCTTTCCGCAACTCGGTTCTCGTCGGCGCAAGCTTCAGCGCCTTGCCCATCCACTGGGTCGCTTCCGGCACGCGGGCCGACGAAGCGAGAAACTTCGCCAGCCGAGCCATGCCGTCGACATCGTCGGCATGTGACGCGATCCACTTCTCGTAGTAAGCGACCAGCCCATCCTGATTGCCGCTTCGTAGATAAACATCTTCAATCCTGCGGCGGACATCTCGATGCAACCAACCTTCCGGATTCAGATCGGCGAGCAACGTCTCGAAGTCAGCAATGCCTTCGTCTCGGCGACTCTCGCGAATCTTCAGCTCGGCGGCTTCGATACGGAACATCGTGCGGCGATAATCGTCGCTAACGAGCTTTGCCAGATTCTCGTAGCGCGGCAGCGCCAAGCCGTACTCGCCTTCTTCGAC
Source organism: Planctomycetota bacterium (assembly GCA_027622275.1). GTDB lineage: Bacteria > Planctomycetota > Planctomycetia > Pirellulales > Pirellulaceae. The sequence continues at coordinate 31,677 of JAQBZB010000012.1, forward strand.
CAGCGTGACAGCGATCTGTTCCTGGACACGCGGATCATCCGGGAACAGTGCTTCGAGTCGCTGCCAGACCGCGAGTGCCTGCTCGGTGCGCTGGGCGCGCTGATGAACACGGCCTAGCTGTTGAAAGATCTCCAGCAGATCCGTTCGCCGTGGGTTTCGAGCGATCGCACGTTCAAAGGCGGCGACTGCCTCCTCGGGTTGTCCAAGCAGCAGCAAAGATTGGCCCAGGTAATAACTGGCGAGTGCATCGTCGGGTAGAAACTCTTCCGCTTTCTTCAAAGCATCGATCGCGTTGGCGTCTTCTCCACGATGAGCCTCGAACAGTCCCAGCAACATCCAGCCCGTGCCATCATTCGGCGTTTGCTCGACGCGATCCCGCAACGACTGCATGAACTCGTCAAGCGTCCCGAACTCCACATGATGCCCGTAGATGCGGTCGAGCGCCGTACCGCGGCGCGGGTTCTTTTCCAACACCGTGACAAAACGTTCCGCGATCTCGACCTGCTTCTGTTCATCTGCGGAAAGCTCGTTCAAGTCGGCGACTTGTCCGTGGGCGATTGGAATCGCTCCGAAGACAAACGCCAACAACAAAAGCCGTTGCCGGAATCCAACAGGAAGACGAGAATTGCCAAACTGCATCGCAATACACTCCCACCGAAAGAACGCGACGAGATAGAACGAACGTCGAGTCGACCTGTCCGTTGATTTGAATCCAGGCCGACGCTCTTCAATATAGGTAACCGATTCAGAATCGAAATACTAGACATTATGTCTTGATCTCGGCATAAACTTCAAGCACAGGGGTGATCCACTTCCCAGTTCACTCGCCGATCTTCGACGAGCGACGAGGAGCGTCACTGATGAACGGCGGCAGCAACCGCGGTGCTTTCGTGAATGCGTTTCCACACGCTGGTGGTGCTACGCGGCGGCTGGTTGACATGCTTCTGCTTCAGAGTCTGCAGAGCAGCAGTGCAGATCCCGGATTATTCATGAACCGTTCAGCATTCTTCAAAACACACGTTTGTAAGAGGAGTTACGGCTATCTCGCCCAAAACACTGCGCAAATCAGCCGCTACGCGATAGCGTGCGGTTCTCTCGAAGTTCACGAGAACCGCAGGCTATCGCCAGGCGGCTGATGAATAATCCGGGCAGATGGGCAAGACGACGTCACTGGTCGAGTTCACACAGCGCCGTTAGTGCCAGTTGAAAACAGGCCGCGAGTGCTGCTTCGCCTCTCGCGACCTGTAAGCTAGGCGGTCAATTCGGTCACCTCTCAGCGTAGCAGCGACCACGCCAATTCGGGACGGATGTAGCGCGCCCGTAGTGGGTCGTTCTGCGGCAAACCGCGACCGCGCCAGATGTTGCCCGGCGGATTGTTGGCGTCCGACCCGGTGACATGCACGTGCGAGCCGGTGGAGCCTTCGCCTTCGTAGCCGTGCGACTCGACGTAGCCAAGCAGTTGACCGGCCGTGATCCATGAATCGACGCCGAACGTCAACTCGCCGCTGCCGAGCCGGAAGCGCTCGCTCGCGATCGGATGGTTTACGAGTTCGCGCGACGGCCGCAGATGGCCCAAGACAAAGATAGCACGATTCGTTGTCACCGACGTGCCATCGAGTTCGGACGCGAAGCTTCGGCTCCATGGCAATGTGACCTCGATGGCCACCGCCATGGTCCCGTAACCATCCACCGATCCGACGTGGACCACTCGGCCACTGACCGGCGACAGCACGGCCGTCCCTGCCGCCGCCATGTAGTCCTGCCCGACATGGTGGTCGTATCCGTCAAATCCGCTGACCGTTCGCAAATCCAATGCCGCGGGCTGAGCCGCCACATCCAGCAACAGGCGGTAGTTCGTGTTGGCACTCCCGTACGGGAAAACCTGCACGAAGTAATCGCCCGACTCGATCACGCGGTCAACTGCTTCCGCGTTCGCGCCGCCGCGAAACGAGCCGGCGATGTAGCGGCCGCTGGCATCGAGCAACTGCACATCCGCATCGGCACTCATTCCGTCCATTCGCAAGCGGAAGTTGCTCGCGGAATCGACGTGGAACCGATAATAATCGGCTCGATCCGCCTGACCGACGAAGTCGTTCAGCGCGACGCTCCCGCTCAACGTGCCCAAGTTGCGGGCCTGTTCGCGAGTGTTGCCGGCGTTGTCGACCGGTCCATCTGCTTCCGCCCGCAGCGTCAGCCGGTAATTGGTATCGCCACTGTAACGGTACACGCGAACGAAGTACGTCCCTGCGTCCAGCGTGCGGCGAATCGATTCCGACTGGCTACCGCCTCGCGTCGAACTGGTGATGGTCCGCCCGCTCGAATCGAGCAGTTGAACATCGGCGTCAGCGCGCAAGCCATCGAGAGCCAACTCGAACGTGCTGCGTCCGGCCAGCTCGAACCGATAGTAATCATCACGGTCGCTGTTGCCGACGAAATCGGCATAGCTCCGTTCGCCACTGAGTACCCCCAAGCTCCGTGCCGAGCCAAGCGAATTGCCGGCATAGTCTGGCACCGTGGGCTGGTTCGGCGTCGCATTGAGCGTCAAGCGATAGTTGGTGTCACCGCTGTACGGGTAGACGCGAACGAAGTACGTGCCGGGTTGCAACGCGCGGCTGATGGATTCCGCATTGCTGCCGCCACGCGTCGAACTGGCAATCGTCTGCCCACTCGAATTGAGCAACTGCAAGTCCGCATCGGCCCGCAAGCCATCCAGCCCGAGTCGCACATCACTCTGCTGGCCGATCCGCACGCGGTAGTAATCATTGATGTCCGCCCGCCCGACCCAATCCGCGATCTCGCGGCTGCCTTCGAGCGATCCCAAGTTCGTCGCCGCCGCCAACGTGTTCCCGCCCAGGTCGGCGGTCATCAGGCGTCGGTCTTCCAACGATTCGACGAACATCCGTCGCGTGGCCCGGTTCCTTCGAGCGCGACTCTTGCGATTACGCTGCTTCTTGATCATCTTTTGCGACATGACATGAACTCCTATTAAACGTGGGATAGACTCATTCGCCATCCAAACACTTGGTTGGCTTAAGGAAGAGAGTCGCAATGCAGGCGACCAGCGACGATGAATTCGCTAAAGTTCTTTCCCAGCGGGGTGATCCTTCCCAGGAACTCCTGTCCCCAACAAGCTTGTCTTGTTGGGACAAGAGATTGGCGAGTTAGTCGTGAAGGCGATCAAAGTCGAGACCCCAATGGGCTTTTCCCGTTCGGTGAATGAGATTCGACTCCGACGTGGTCTCATTCAACGACGCGGCATCGCCGAGTCTCGCTCACCCACGAGGCGAGCTCGCGGGGGTCGGAGGAGCCGTATTTCAAGACGATACTAACTTCCCAATCTTGTGCTCCACCGTGGCAAGCACGGTGGGGGCGAAATTGCGCAAATTCATAACTTGCATTTCAGACTTCATCGTTCGCATCGCGATAGACGCTCGCGATCTGCAACCGAGTTGGGCGTCCGATCGGCTTGCCGTTTCGCTTCCGCGTGAGCGTCGGCTCCCGTGAGAGGAATGACCTGGAGCGTCAGGCACGAATGGCACTCGAAGAGGATCGAGCGACCGTTACGACCGAGAACGACGATTCCAGCTTCGGCTCGACAGCGGGGACAGCGAACAGGCGTTGATTGATTGATATTCATTCGAGTTACTCCAGGAAGGGTTCAGAGATGTGGGTGGTAACAGGGCGCACAGGTCGTAACCCGAAGCGTTAGCGAGGTATTTGGACTGCGGCGACTTGTCGCCGCTTTTCCCTCTGGAATTAGCAAAGTGATGGGGAAATGCGGATGGAGCCATCTCCCGTCTCTCCATCGCGTTTGCTACAGAGAAACCAAAGAAATGAAAGCTGGGACAAGTCCCAGCACTCCAAACGCGCAGCTTAAAAACTGACGCTTCGCGTTACGATTTGGTGGCGACCGTTGGCCGCCACGATTAAGAGAGTCGCAAGACCGCCGGTTCTCGAACGACGAGCCGGTCATTTTTCACGTCAAAAAGTTCCATCCGACTCAGCACCGGCCGATAGACGTGCAGCGTCACTAGCCCCTGCCGCGCCGACGCGGCGTTTTCGACCGTATGGATGTCGGCATCTTCACCGCCGAACAACGTGCCCGCGGCATACCGGTCAGTGCGAGTCTCGAAGAAGCCATCTCGAGTGTGCGAGTAAATCGTCTCGACCGCCGTCCCTTGCAGCACCCGCACGCAGCACTGCGAACCGCGATGATTGTGAATCGGGCTCTTCTGTCCCGGCAGCCAGCCGAGCACCAAAATCTGATAGTCGTCCGCGTTGACGATCAGTTCCCGGTGATACCGTTCCGGGTCAAATAGAACGTGATCCGCAACATCGTCGAGGTTGATGGCGTGGACGTTCACCACGGCGAACAACTCATCCAGCCCGGCACATGCGGGCAAACAATCCAAGTCTTGAACCAAACAGCGAATGGCGGCGTTCATCGATCTTTCCTCCAAAACAGGGTTGGTGCGAACCAATCGCGTCGGAGGAGAAGACCGGCTTTGCACGGCGAATCGACGCCGGAAACGCTGGTTTTCGGTCCGATTGAACGATTTCGGATTTTTTTGAATATTCGATCGTCGTTTGGCCCAACCAGCACGGTGTTCTGGCATAGTGGGCCTGCGCTGCGGAGAGTGTCTCGCGACGGGCTCAAGACGGCGTTAGACTCTACGTGTCCGAAATGGACGAGGAGCAAGATATGATCCAAGGCAAAGACCCACGATCGATGCGCAGCCGTTTGGGAGACGAGCAGTTCCGAGTGCTGACCGTTCGCGAGTACCGCGAGCGGATGGAGATAGTCGCTGGCCGCACGCCGGGAGATCGCGGGAAGGCGAAAGAGGAGTTGTTTCTCTCGCAGCTAAAGCTAATCGAAGGCATGATCGGCCGCGTGCTGGGTGATTCCCAGGGGATCGGTTTCCAGGGACGAAGCGACGTGTTGCAAGACATCGCGGGAACGGTGTGGCGCAAGTTCAGCCAAATCGCCGCTGACGCCGACAAACACGACATCCCACTTCAACTAATCGTCGCCAGCCGTGCCGCTCAGCGGGTCATCGACAGAATCCGGCGTGAAAAAAACAAACCGCCGGTTGATTTCCGGTTGCCGGAACTGGTGGGCGAGAGTGGCGACCACTCGCTGGGCTGGCTCGCACGGATGATCGAGCAGGAAGCCAAAGTAGAACTTCATGGGTTCTTTGACCAACTCGATGAAACGGCCAGTCGAGTCATTGATGCCTACTACTTCGGGATTGGTGCGGAGCAGCACTTGCCGATGACCAGAATCGCTGAGTCGCTGGGCATCCCAGTGACGACCGCGAAAAGTGCATTGGAACGCGGATTAAAGAAATTGCGAAAAATGTGGATGGAAGTTTTGAATGGCGAGTTCGAATAACGGCCTGGGATGGAACTCTGAAGCGCCAGCGTAAGGTCGTTCGTTGTTTTCCTTCGCTGGCGCTTCAGGCTTCAATTCCCACTTTCCGAAATCGTTTTTCTGGGTGACGACGCGATGGCCGCACACGATCAGCCGAATCGATCGCAAGCACCGACCGAATCGATTCACCAGTCCGATGCCTCATCCGGCCGGGACGACGAATCGCCGACCGGTTTTCCGACATCCGATCCCGAAAAACGGAACGAAATCATTCGCCGGCTCATGGAGTGGCAAGAGGCAGCGGCCGAGTGTGTGGGCGACCCAGACCGCCGCTTTGCCGGCAGCTTCACGCTCGTCGAGCGACTCGGTCGAGGCGGATTCAGCGTGGTTTATCGCGCGGTCGGTCCACACGCTGGGGATGTTTCAGGCACCGCTGAGTTCGCCCTTAAGCTGTTATTCATCAAGCCCGATCACGACACGGCGAACGACGATGAACCGGTGCCGGCGGGGAAGTTGGATATTGTCGGAAACTGGATTGAGGAGATTGCCCGGCACAAACGACTTGTCGACAAAGATGGTCGGGCGTGGGAGGGATTCGTGCCGTTGCTGGACGCGGTCGCTCCTGATTCAAAGGATCTCGACGCCATCCTCGCCCACGTCCGCGAGCGGCCGATCTGGCTGGCCATGCCCGTCTATCACCAAACGCTGGCCGATTACGTCACCGAACATGGCGGGACGCTCGGCGAGTTGTCGGTACATGACGCGCGGCGGATCATGCGATCCGTGGCTCACGCTCTGCAGCGGATGCAGGACTTCAAGCCAGCCGAGGATAGGGACAAGGAAATTGTCCACCGCGACTTGAAGCCGGCCAACTCCTGATGGACGGCAACAAACCGCTCGTCGCCGACTTCGGACTGGCCACCGGGCGACACGAGCAGGCGTTTACAGGCAATACGGTTTCCGGGACGCTGGCGTACATTGCCCCTGAGCGGTTCCGTCCCAAGATGGGCAACGAAGCGACGCCGCGCACGGACGTGTTTGCCTGGGGAGTTATCTTCTACCGGCTGCTTTCCGGCCGGCTGCCGTTTGATGGTCGCAATAAGAAGGAATTGATCGAGCGAATCACGAACGACATCCCGGCGGACGACCTTTCGGTCGAGGCGGTTCCGCCCTATCTGGTCGCAATCGTGAGGAAGTGCCTCGCCAAGAACCCGGCCGAGCGATTCGGCAGTTTCCGCGACGTGATCCAGGCGTTTCGCGACGGCGAATTCGACGAGCATCGGCCGTGGTTCATTCCGGAAACCGAACGTGTGCTGGACACGTCCCGGCGGTCGGTCTTCATCAGCGACTTGAAATATCGCAAGCGGTGGCTGGAGTACGTCGCCAACGCGGACGCCGAACGACAGCTCGATGCCTTCTGCAATGATCCACGGCCGTTTCTTTGGTGGGGCGTCGTGGGGCCGGGCGGCGTGGGCAAATCGCGTTTGGCTCACGAACTGGTGCGGCGGTTGACTCGCGACGAAGTTTGGGACGCCGGCTTCCTGCGCGACGATGTGGCCCACGACTTTTTGGCGGACGTTTCAAAAAACTGGCGTCCGCACGAGCCGACGCTGATTGTCATCGACTACAGCACGCGCTGCGCCGACGCGCTGCTGACCTGCCTGTACACGCTGTCCGATCCGCAGTGGCAACAGGCGCTGGGGGACGGGGCGCGCGTCCGGTTGCTGGTTCTCGATCGTCCCGGCAGCGCTATCGCACCGGCGTCGTTCGAGAAGCTGACCGAATCGAAACAGGGCAACTACGACGCGGAAGATCGTCCGAACGCACCTGTTCGGCGCGGACGATTCCGCCGAAGATCCGATGATCGCCGGCCAAAAGTCGCCCATCGCGCGGGATGACGAATTATTGCGTCTGGGAGGAATGCCCCGTGGCCAATGGGGACGTGTGCTGAACGAGACCATTGCTCGTGCCGGTGGCCAGTCGGTGACGCTGCCACCAGACGACAACAGTCAGTGGTGGGAACGCGTCAAGCGTCTTAGCGACGACGGCCGGCCGTTGTTCTTGCAGATTCTGGGCATCTGTTTGGCGCGCCGTCCGCAATACGTCGACGAGTTGACGGCCGGTGACCAGGGACTGGAAGCGTTGCTGGACGACATGCTGCGGTACGAACGCGAGCACCACTGGGTCGAGCTGTTCAACCATCCAAACGTGCAGACCACCGACGACGAGTTCCGCGCCGTCGAGCGGGCCGTCGGTTTCATCACGCTGGTCGGCGGCATCATCTGGCCGCGCGACGAAGACGCTTTACATGCTTGCGCCGGCGGTTCGCGGGAAACGATTGAACGGGTGGTGCCGCTGATTCTGAAGAGCCGCGCGGAGCCGGATACGGGCGAGTACACGATTCCGCCGCTCCAACCGGACCTGCTGGGCGAACGGCTGCTGGTAAATCTCGCCCGCCGGATCGTCGATCAGCCGCGTCGAATCGGAGCCCCGCGTCCGGCCGATCCGATCGACACCGACTTTTGGATCCGCCACGCGCTGCGGGCGAACGAATCGGGAACGATCGAGACCGTCCGGTTGCTGGCCCAAGACTTCTCCCACGCACCGGAAACCATCCAGTGGACTGAAGCGTTGCTGCGCGCGTTGGCCGAGCGGTTCAGCACAACCGACGAGGACGACGACGCGATCGAACACCGAAAACCGATGTTCGACCTATCGTCCCGCGTGTCGCAGGTCATGCGGACGCTGGCCTCGGCGCGGGACCGGCTCGACGAACCAACGCAGCGTCTGTTCCTGCAACTTGCCTGCGCGAATCGCTGGGCCTGGCTTGGCGCGCTGGATGCTTTTTTCCTCGACATTTCGCGGGAATCCACCGCGACCGTTCTGAACAGGATCGAGCCGCTTCGCCGAGCACTGGCCGAAACTCCCGCGCGGGCCGCCGATGCGCCCCATTTCGCGTCGATCTTGGCCTCGAACCTTATGATCGCGTTGTCACAGCACGGCCAAGTCGGGCAGTTCCCGCAACTGGAAGCGTGGGGCGACGTGCTGAAGCGGCAGGCCGAACAGCATCCCGATCACGACGACATCCAGCTCGAACTCGCCAAAGGCGCGGTCAACGCGATCAACTACTACGGCGGTGCTCAGCAGTTCCCGCAACTGGAAGCGTGGGGCGACGTGCTGAAGCGGCAGGCCGAACAGCATCCCGCTCACGACGACATCCAGCTCGAACTCGCCAAAGGCGCGGTCAACGCGATCAACTACTACGGCCATGCTCAGCAGTTCCCGCAACTGGAAGCGTGGGGCGACGTGCTGAAGCGGCAGGCCGCACAGCATCCCGCTCACGACGACATCCAGCTCGAACTCGCCCAGGGCGCGGTCGTCGTGCTGGTGCTGCACATCGAATTGACCCCCGACGGTCGAGAGGCGTGGGGAAAACATCTCGACGCCGGCCTGGCCCGATCCCGTGTCAGCGCCGAAGAGTTTGCCAAGTGGCTGCGATTCTGCATTGCACGCTTGGCCGACGAACGATGGCGTCGCAACGCAACGGACGTCCTGGTGCGGCTGGCAAGGTTCCGGCCGGGGTTCATGGTGGACGATGAATCCCCATCCCAGCCGCTGGCCGCACTGGTCGCCGGATTGCCCGATCTGGGCGAGAATACCCGCGACGAGTTGGCGAGTTTACGTTGATGCCTGAATCGCAAGTTTTGAAGTTGCTATTTTTTTGGACTGCGGCGACTTGTCGCCGCTTTCCCCCGTCGAGCATGCGGGTCTATTGAAAAAATGCCGCTGGAGACAGTTTGGTCCGTTCCATCTCGCCTGATATCGGAAAACGAAATATGGGAAAGCTGTGACAAGTCCCAGCACTCCAAAATCCGCTCGCGTTTTTTCCTGGCGCGGACGACGTATGGCTCGTGGTTGTTCGGCGACGCTTCGGGGGGTGGGTCGAGAAACCGGGCCGCTTCCGCGCGCCGGGCCAACAACTTGGTCAAACCAAATGCTTACCGCAGCTTCTTGCTGCGGATATAATCGAAACGTTGCTAGGCATTGCGGATAGGAATAGGAGGATCTCATGATTCGATTTCAAACCTCGGCGGAAGTCAAAGACGACCGGCGCGTCGTGTTGGAATTGCCCCCGGAGACCCCGGTGGGCAAGGCCGACTTGACGGTGACGGTCTCGCCACAATGCGACGGCAATGTCGGCAGCGGCCGATTGCGGCAGCACTTTGGGACCGTTCGCAGCGGAGACACCGGCTCCAGTGACAACGATCCCATTGACGCGGACTTGGCTCGTGCTTACGAAGACTCGCACGATGAGGCGACGTAATGTTGCTGGATACTTCCGGCCTGATGTGCTGCTTCGACGCCGACGATCGCCGCCACAAGGACGCCGTCGCTTGCTACGAGTCCGCCCCGATCAGGTTGACGCACAATTACGTGATCGCTGAGTTTGTTGCGTTGACTGGCGCACGCCGGTTGCCGCGGGAAGCCTCGTTGGAGTTTTCAGCGGCGATTGCGACGGATCAGGAGATCGAAGTCGTGTGGGTCGATCCGATCCTTCACGACGAGGCGATGGCTTTGTTAAAGTCACAACTCGACAAATGTTACTCCCTGTGCGACGCCGTCAGTTTTGTTTTGATGCGCGACCGCAATATCGCAGACGCTTTGACCACGGACCGCCACTTTGAGCAAGCCGGATTTCGACGCCTTTTGCCGGGCTGACAATCGGCTCGTCGGTCATGGCGCAAATGACGCAAGCAAGCCGTACGCCAGTCGCGACGAAGTCACTCCGGCGCGTAACGTGTCAACGAACTAACTCGGTCAAAGTCGGCATCGTGACTGCACAGGTGGGTCAGGCCGTGTTGCAACATGACCGCGACGACCAGCGAGGCATTGCTGAGCAGTTCAGACGTTTGACAGATCTCGACGGCTTTGAGCACGTCCGATGAGGTGACCGGCAGCACTCGCATTGGCCAACACTTGATCGCGCGGCTACAATGCAAACGAAGGAGATCACTCATGCTTTTATCTGCTGATCAACTCAAGTCGATTCAAAGCGGTTCGCCAGTTCCTGTGAAGCTTGATGGCATGGACTGTGTGGTTCTGCGCAAGGACTTGTACGACAAGGTCAGGGGCTTAATCTACGATGACTCGGAGATGGACCCTCGTGACACGTATCCTGCTGTGCTGAGCGCCTGGGATCAGGACGAGAACCCGGATGACTACGAAAGCTACCAATGAGCACGGCTGGACTTCAGCGGGGCGATGTTGTCTTTGTCACGATGATTGAATCAGACAGACCATGACCAAACATGCCTCATCCCAACAAGCATATTCGCGAAGCCATCGAGTACGCTGAACAGCATGGCTGGACATTCGTCAAGGCGTCGGCGAGGGCACATATTTACGGGACCCTTTACTGCCCGTTGCGGACTCGCGACGGGCACCGCCAGCCGGTCTACTCGACTCCGCGAAGCCCGGAGAACCACGCCCGCCGAATCCGTGAGGCAGTCAACAACTGCGACCACTAGAGAATCAAGGATTCCGAGATGAAAAAAACTTACCGATTTACCATCGTCCTTCGCAGCATTGATGTGATGACCGAAGATGTGGCCGAGGCGCTATACGAAGCCGGCTGCGACGACTCAAGTCCAGGTTCGCACGGTGGCCAAGCCTACGCGGCCTTCGATCGCGAGGCCGATTCCCTGGAATCCGCCGTCGCCTCGGCCGTCGCTAACGTGCGGGCGGCTGGCTACGGAATCGACCACGTGCAGATCGACGACGCCGACTTGGCCGGACTAAGCGCGGTAAGCAACGTCACTCATTGATCAGGTGTTCGCGTCGAGGAATACGGATTCGCCGTTGGAAATGTTGGCGAACTTCATGGTGACTCCATCACGTCGAATTCGGGATCCAAAGCCATTCGCTCCAACGTGTCCGCGTCGCCCGACCACGGGACGATCCCATGAGTTCGACGAACAGCATCTAATCCAGCGCTAACATCCGCCAGACTCTCGACGGTGACACGGACCTTCTCTTGGTCTTTCAGCGGCAATGGTCGAACAAGTTTTAATACGCCGTTCTCGTAGGTTGCGTCAACAACGTGTGACATTGGCTTACGCTCCAGAGTTATGGCATATGACATTCAATCGGAAAACATGACTTCAACGGCTGCACTTATCCATTGTATCGCACAATCTGTCCGGAACCAATCAAGGAAATGAAGCGAAGGCCGTTCCTTGATTTCCTTTGCTTGCGCTTCAGGCTTCAATTCAATGCAATCGCCGATCCCATGCAAACATCGACGAGATGCGATGATGGGAAAAGATCCGGGTAGCATTCCGCTGGACGACTCGCTGGCGTTGTTCCTGACGTGGACGACGTATGGCTCGTGGTTGCCGGGCGACGAGCGGGGGTGGGTGGAGAAACCGGGCCGCCTCCGAGCCGGACGCGAAGTGCGAGCAAGCCGCGCGGCAGCGGATGACCGAGCCGAAACTCACACTGGATGCGGAGCAGCGGGACATCGTCGAGAAAACCGTCGCGGACCATTGCCGCGTTCGCCATTGGCATCCGCACGCCGTGAACTGCCGCACTTAACACTCGCATCTCGTGGTGACCGCGCCGAACTTCGATATCCAGTCGTGAGCGCTGGCTGCTATAATCGGGCAGTGGGCAACGTCACGTAGTTCAAGAAAGCACGATCATGAAAACAAAGTCCGGTTCTGGCTTGAGATCTTTAGGCCGACACATTGTCGTGGACTCGCGAATCTGTCACGGAAAGCCGGCCTTTCGTGGCACGCGCGTCCTCGTGTCCGATGTGTTGGAACAAGTCGCCACGGGGATGTCGTGGGAGGCGATTCTCGCGGAATGGAATGGGAACTTGACGAAAGAGGCCATTGCCGAGGCGGTCGCACTGGCTTCCGCGGCGCTGCTCCGGCACTCCGATGAATTTACCTTGGAGCCTGTGTCCGCATGAACTTGCTGGACGAAAACATCCTCGCCAGCCAGCGTGAATTGTTGCGCAGTTGGCGAATTTCCATCCGGCAGATGGGCTTCGACTTCCAGCAGAAGGGCCTGCAGGACGATCAGATCATTTCGCTGCTGCACGAGCACCGCCGCACGACTTTCTTTACCCGTGACCTCGGCTTCTACGATCGCAACTTGTGCCACCGACGATACTGTTTGGTGTGCTTGTCGGTCTCGAAAGATGAAGTTGCGGTCTTTGCCCGACGTTTACTTCGTCACGAGGAATTCAGGACTCAAGCCAAGCGGCTTGGTGCAGTGATTCAAGTGTCCCAAATTGGAATCCGATACTGGAAATTGAACGCCGAGCATGAAAAGCATGTTGGGTGGTCGGAATGAGTTTGACTCACGTTTGCGTCAGCGGAGTTGGCTAATTTGCTTCGCTTGCGCTTCAGGCATCAATGCAATCACCGACGAGGTGCGACGATGGGGAAAGATCCCGGCAGCATACCGATGGACGATCCGCTCGCGTTGTTCCTGACGTGGACAACGTACGGCTCGTGGTTGCCGGGCGACGAGTGGGAGTGGGTGGAGAAAGCGGGCCGCTTCCGTGAACTGGACGCGCATCGCGACGAAGCGAAGGTCTTACCGCGGCGTTGGGGGACGATTATGATGAAGGCGTTGGAGCAAGTCCGTGCGAACGGGGTTCTGTGAACACGAAGCTGGGAGAATGAACTCATGCCGCAATCTATCGAAGGCATCTATCGCGACGGGAAGGTCGAATTGCTGGAACCGGCTCCGGCCCACGCCGCTGGCCGCGTGATCGTTACGTTCTTGCCGCCTTCGTCACAAGATGTAGGAGGAAAAACTCCGCAACGGAGCATCATGGAACTGCGTGGGAAAGGGGCGGACCTGTGGCGTGGAGTGGATGCCGCGACGTACGTGGACGAATTACGTAGTGAGTGGGACCAGCGGCCATGACCAAGTTGGACGACGCGCTGCAGGGAGTTCAACGATTAGGAGTGGACACCGCGCCGGTGATCTACTTCATCGAAGCCAATCCGAAATACGACGCGCTGGTGACGGAGATCTTTCAGCGGATTTCAAACGGAGTGTTCGAAGGTCTTTGCTCGGTGATTACGCTCACCGAAGTCCTCGTCCAACCACTTCACCACGGCGACCAACAAGCCGCACGAGATTACACCGACCTGCTCCTGCACAGCCAGCATTTCGCCACCGTGTCGATTGATCCAGCGATTGCCAAGACCGCCGGCGAACTGCGAGCGCGTTACAACCTGCGCACCCCCGACGCACTGCAAATCGCCGCGGCCATGGAAAATGGTTGCCAAGCCTTTCTGACGAACGACACCACACTCAATCGCGTTACAGAAATCGAGTCTTGTTGATCGATGAACTTGAACTGTAATCGCTGACAGTAACTGCTGACATGGACGACGTAGGGCTCGTGGTTGCCGGGCGACGAGCGGGCGTGGGTGGAGAAAGCGGGCCGCTTCCCCGAGCCGCACGCGAATCGCGATCTCGACGACGTGATGAATCAATTCAAGGCGTGGTGCTAGTAGAGATCGTCAACCGTGAGGTCGCGCTGCGCGAGATGTCGAATCGAGTAGACAACAACGCGGTCAGGCCGAACAACAAAGATCGCTCGATGCGTTGGTTTGGAACCAAGCCCGTAATGAAGCTCACGAATCGTCACTGGAAGATCGTCGTTTTCGCGGGCCAGCGCACAACGCTCAGGATCGTCCTGTAGCGAGTTAATTGCACTGACAAAACCGTCGAACCAACGTTTCGCTTGCTCAACAGATCGATGTTCCGCCCACCATTGCGCGGCTTCCAACAGTTGGCCGCTGGCCTTGTCGGTGACAAATACCTCGTAGGTCACTTGGTGAATCCGAGTTTCTGCCGTAGGTCCGAATCCACCACACGCAAGGGTCGCATCCGTCCAGCCGCCTCGTCCGCGATGCCCTCTTGGATATCAGCGACCGACTCGTTGTAGTCCTTCAGCGTCCGCAGCGCGTGCAACAAGACTTCATTTTCAGACGAGTATTTTCCGGTCGCTATCTGAGCCGCGACGAGTTGTTCAATCTCGGCTGGAAATAGATACTGCATTTCACCATACCTTGAGTCTGGCGGAAACCTTCTGTCTTTGGCACATTTTACCACAATAACAACGGCGTGCCAGTCTCGAACCGGTGCGTGTCTTGTCGATCCCAGCGGATTTGCCGTGGATGTCGGACTGGCCTCGGAAGCGCTGCTTCGGCAGGCGGATGAAGGCTTCAATAGCTCGATCACCGTCTTGAGCAGAAGGTCAACTTTGGCTTGCTCTTTGTCCGGCGCAGCGCACTTGGCGATGCCGGTGTACAGTTCGTAGCTGGTGATCGTGGAAATCGCGCAATCGCCGGGAGCGAGGGCGGACATCCGGTTTACGACGTGCGGATGATTCCGCATCACGTCGATACACGTGTTCGTGTCGAGCAAATACCGTATAGGATTTACGGCGAATCAATCACGGGGGCCGGTGGCACCTCGCCTTGCGGCGGACGAGCCAGCGCGTGATCGTCGATGCGGATGGCTTCAAAAAAACCGGCGGGCCAGGTGTTGGATTTGACCGGCTCCAGAATGACGGCCTCGCCCTCCTTGCGGACTGAAACCGTCGCCTCGGTGAAGCGGAATTCGTCCGGCAATCTGACAGCCTGCCGCCCGTCAATCGAAAAAACTTCGGTGGTTTTCATCGGGCTGTCCTCGCGCTTCGCAAACTTATCACCCACTTAGGATACCAGAATTCTCTGGATGACGGACATCACTGGCGCTCTTGCGTTTCAGGCTTCAATACCATGAACTCGCCGGCGAGGTGCCAGCATGGTGGAACGATCCCAGCGAACCGATGGACGACCCGCCGGCGTTGTTTCTGACGTGGACGACGTATGACGCGTGGTTGCTCGGCGACGCGCGGCTCATGTCCACCTGTCCCGCACGGTCAATCCGGCGATTGAAACCATGTAGCGCCAGCGATAGGGAGCCGCAGCCCCGGCGACCGGCTACGGCATCGACTACAGGCTGATTGACGACGCCTGCTTGGCCGGACTTAGCGCGGTGGGAAACGCCGCCAATTGATTTGGGCATCGCCGATCAATTCAGGCTCCCAATCCGGATTACAATCGACCAACGGCCAAGGTGAGTCCAAGTTGCAAGTTCAGCAAAATGAGTGCTGTCCAACTATAGACAACACGTCTTGATCTAGCCACAATCTCTGAACGCGGAGTTCTTCCGATGCACATCTTTTTCACCCTTTCTACGACGAGATGCCATGAGTGTCACTGATGAATTGCGGCAGCAGCTGGATGATTTTCGGAGTGACTTCGAGCGATTGCGTTCGGAAATCGCCAAGGTCATCGTCGGCCAACGGGAGATCCTGGACGACACGCTCCTGGCCCTGGTCGCCGGCGGGCATGTGTTGCTGGAAGGCGTGCCTGGACTCGGCAAGACGTTG
This sequence comes from Planctomycetota bacterium, assembly GCA_027622275.1. GTDB lineage: Bacteria > Planctomycetota > Planctomycetia > Pirellulales > Pirellulaceae. The sequence goes on from JAQBZB010000012.1 coordinate 47,516, forward strand.
ACCGTGCGGACGCTGGCGGACGCCTTGCACTTGTCGTTCCATCGGATTCAATTCACGCCCGACTTGATGCCGGCTGACTTGATCGGTACGAACATGGTCGTCGAAGACCCCGACGGCAAGAAGTCGTTCGAGTTTCAGCAAGGTCCTGTGTTTGCCAACGTGTTGCTGGCGGATGAAATCAATCGCGCGACGCCCAAGACGCAATCGGCACTCTTGGAATCGATGCAGGAGCATACGGTCACGGTGGCCGGCGTGACGTATAAACTCAGCGAACCCTTCTTCGTCATGGCGACCCAGAATCCGCTGGAGATGGAAGGCACCTATCCGCTGCCCGAGGCGCAGCTCGATCGTTTCTTCTGCAAACTGCTCGTGAAATACCCCAAGGTGAAGGAACTCGAAACGATTCTCGACCGCACGACCGAGATGTTGCATCCGAAGGCGGAGGCCGTGTTAGCGGGAAACCGCATCCTTGAGATGTCTGAACTCGCCCGTCAGATTCCGATTTCCGAAGAGGTGCGTCGGTACGGGATCGCGCTGGTGCTGGCGACGCATCCCGAAAACGAACTCGCCTCGCCCGCCACCAGGCAATACGTCCGTTACGGAACCAGCCCGCGCGGTGTGCAAGCAATGGTTCTCGGCGCGAAAATCAAAGCCATTCTCGACAGCCGGTTTCACGTCGCCCGCGAAGACCTGCGCAGCATGGCGCTGCCGGTCATGCGCCATCGCATGATTCTCAATTTCGAAGGCCAGGCGGAAGGAATCAGCACCGATGATGTCATCGAGAAGATCCTTGCCGAGGTGCCCGAAGACGCATTGAGTAAGGGATGAAGGATGAGGGATGAAGGATGAGTAAGAATTCTTTTACTTCATCCCTCCTCCCTCCGTCTTCATCCCTTTTCATCCCTCTACCTTCATCCTTCGCTAATGCTTTTTCCGCCCAATTTTCTGACCCGACTGGAATACCTGTCGATTATCTCGAAACGAGTGTTTCGAGGATCGTTGCTGGCCCAGCGTCGCACCATGCAATTGGGTTCGGGGATCGAGTTCTCCGACCACCGCGAATACGCAGCCGGTGACGACTTCCGTTATCTCGACTGGAATGTTTACGCGCGGCTTGGCGATTTGCTGTTAAAGCGGTTTCAGGAAGAGCAGGACTTGCACGTTTATCTCCTGCTCGACTGTTCGCGCAGCATGGCCTTCGGCAATCCGCCGAAGTTCGACCTCGCGCGACGATTGGTAGCGGCCTTGGCCTATATCGCGCTCGCCGATTTAGATCGCATCAGCGTGCTCGCTTTCGCGGATGGAGTGATCGGCGAGTTTCCCATGACGCGCGGTAAGGCGCGAATTTTGCCGCTCATGAGATTCCTCGAATCGCAACAAGTGAGCGGAGCAGACACGAACCTGGCGCGTGCGGTTCAAGGAATGTTGCATCGCAGCCGGCGCAGCGGCATCGCGGTCGTCGTCAGTGATCTGTTCGACGAACACGGTTTTCAGCAAGGGCTGGATCAGCTCCGCTACCGGCGTTTCGATGGGCTTGTCTTGCAACTGCATGATCCCAAGGAAGCGGACCCTGCGCGGCTCGGCGATGTCGAGTTGATGGACATGGAAACGGACTCGCTCCGCAAGGTGACCGTCACCGAAAGGAACCTCCGGACGTACAAGGAACTCTTCCAAAATCATCAACGGTCGGTGCGAGAATACTGCCGCAACTATGGCCTGGGGTGTACGCAATCCCCGGCGACGGTTCCGTTCGACGAACTCATCCTGCGCATGATGCGCGAAGCAGGATTGGGGAAGGGATGAAAGAGGAGGGAGGAGGGATGAGGGATGAATGAAGAAGTAAATGATCGAGAAGATTTGAGAGCACGTACGAAGCGATTGGCATTGCGAATTCTCAAGCTTTATGCGGCGTTACCTAAGTCGACGGAGGTGCAAGTGATTGGGAAGCAGGTGCTTCGGTCTGGGACTTCGGTCGGTGCGCAGTTTCGAGAAGCGTATCGTGGGCGATCAACCGCCGAATTCGTCAGCAAAGTCGGCGGAGCCCTGCAAGAGCTAGAGGAAACGGCCTACTGGCTGGAGTTGCTGGTGGACGGAGACTTCGTCTCAAGTGAGCGGATGGAAAGCCTACAAGGCGAAGTTGAAGAGCTAACGGCCATCCTCGTCACATGCATCAAGAACGCCAAAACCAAATTGAAGTGATCGCGATGAATCTGCCTCATCCCTCATCCCTAACCCCTCATCCCTAACCAATGTCGTTCGCCACTCCAATAGCGTTGGCCCTTGCCGCGGTGGCGATTCCGATCGTCATCTTCTATATCCTCAAGGTGCGGTTGCGACGCGTGCCGGTTTCGACCAATCTGTTTTGGAAACAGATCTACGATGAAAAGCCGCCGCGGTCCATTTGGCAATACCTCCGGCATCTTTTGTCGCTGTTGGCGCAGCTGTTCCTTGTGGCGTTGCTCGTACTTGCCGTAGCCGATCCTTCCTTTTCATGGCAACTTCTTCAGGCTCGACGGATTGTCGCGGTCATCGATAATTCGGCCAGCATGAGAGCGGCCGATGTCCAGCCGTCGCGGTTCGAGGCGGCGATCGAGGCGGCTCTGGCGACTGCCGAGGGACTTCGGTTTCGTGATGAAATGGCGATCGTCTTGGCGGGGCCCGAGCCGGAAGTTGTCATCGGGATGAGCGGCCATGTGCCCACGCTGAAGCGCGCCTTGCGTTCGATCAAGATCTCTGACAATCCGACCCAACTCGATTCAGCGATTGCGTTAGGGCAACAATTGATTGGCGAACATCCCCACGGCGAGATCCTCGTCTTTACGGATGGCTGTACGCAAAACTCCTCTCTCCTCCCTCCTCCTTCATCCCTTACCTACCGCGTTTTCGGAAGCACGGAGGCGGGCAACATCGGCATCACACAGTTCCAAGTCCGCCGCAGCCTGATCGATCCGCTCGGATATGAAGTGCTCGCCGTCGTCAAGAACGCTTCCTCGCAGGCGGTGAAAGGTCGCTTGGAATTGGAACTCTCGGGCATTCCGGTCGATGTCCTGCCGTTAGACCTTCCGCCAGACGGTGTCTTCTCGCGGACATTGGAGAAAACGTCGCTGGAGGGCGGACTGCTCGTTGCGAAGCTGACGGAGATCGGTGCGGCGGAAGATGCCGATGAGTCTGCGACGAACGACAAAGCCGATCAAGCGGAATTCAACGCACTCGCGACGGACGATCAAGCGTGGGCGGTGTTGCCTCCGCGCGAGGTCCAAGACGTTCTGATCGTCACGCCGGGCAATCTGTTTCTTCAGAAAGTCTTCGAGGCGAATCCGCTGGTGCGTGTGACGATCGAGAAGGACTTCCCCGCGGCGTGGCCGAACAACAGCATCATCGTGCTCCATCAGAATGTCCCTGACAAACTGCCAAACGGCGACTTGTTCATTGTCGATCCGCTTAACAGTTGCGATGCCTGGGAAGTTGGCGAGTCGCTCGCGAATCCGATCATCACCGAACAAGACAAAGACTCGCCGCTGATGACGCACGTCCGTCTCGACAACGTGCTCATGCCCGAGGCCAAGCAGTTGAAGTTCGCGGAGCTGCCGCATGTGCTGGCCGGATCACTGTCGGGTGAAGCTGTGTATGCCGAGGTGAAACGGAGCGGCGGGAAGTGTCTTGTGCTGAGCGTCGATATCAACGAAGGCGATCTGGCTTTCCGCACCGCGTTCCCGATCATGGTCACCAATTTGCTCGGCTGGTTCGCTGGCCAAACCGGCGAGTTGCGCGAGTCGCTGGCGACCGGATCGATGACCGAGGTTGATGTTGCCGACGCGGAACTTCCCTCCACGGGCGCGTGCCAGTTGCTTTCGCCAGCGGGTGAATCGCAGATGTTGTCCGCGCGAGGACTGAAGGACGCTCCGCATCTCGCGATCCCGCCGCTTCACGAATGCGGCATTTGGAGAATCACCAACGGAAGCGCCGACGACGCCGAGCCTCTCATGGAGCTGGCGGTCAACCTGGCTAACGACGCCGAAACCGACCTGCGAACGCCTCGCGAATTGTTGAAGGAAGAACCGCAGACAGTATTGGCAGGATGGTTCACGCGACCAATCTGGTTTTACCTGGTTGCCGTCGCTTGTCTGGTGACTGTCTCGGAATGGTGGCTCTATCAACGAAGAGTGATTACTTGAGGGATGAGGGAAGAAGGATGAGGGTGGAAGGATGAAGGAAGAAGCACACCAGTGTGAAGACGTGGGCGTTCGAATGCCTTTCTTCATCCCTCATCCTTCTTCCTTCATCCTTTACTTACTATGCTAGAACTGATTCGCCCCTGGACGCTGCTGCTACTAGTCCCCGCCTTGCTGGTGCTGGGCTGGTACTTCGTGCGCTCGTTGAGCGACTTTCCTCGTCCACAGCGAATCGTCTCCCTCGTTTCACGAACGCTGATCGTGTTGCTGTTGGCCCTTTCGCTCGCCGGGCTCACGTGGTTGCATACGACTCAGGAGCAATATGTCATCTTCCTGATCGATCAAAGCTTGAGTGTCGGCGATAACGGTGAACAAGCCGTGGACGAATTCCTCAAGCGGGCAGCGGAGACTCGGGGCGATCACAAGGTCGCGTATTTGCCGTTCGCCAGCCGCGTTGGAGCGATCCAAGAAGAACTGACGGAGCAGGACGAAACGAGCGTTGATGATCACAATCCGATCGCGGCGGAAGAAAAGGCGTTAAGGGATGGAACGGACCTTGCCGCCGCGATCAAGACGGCGGCGGGGTACTTGCCGCCGGGATACATCCCGCATCTCGTGTTGTTGACGGACGGCAACGAGACCGCGGGCGATGCACTCGCCACCGCGGCGCGCAGTCGCGTTCCCATCTCGACCGTCCCGCTGCCGGCTCGCGCGGAGCCGGCAGTTCAAGTGTCGGAAGTCAATGTTCCCGCCGAAGTTCGCGAAGGGGAGCCGTTCTACGTGGAAGTGGTTATTCACGCGAACCATGATGACGAAGGGTTGATCGAGGTTTATCGCGGCGACCACAAGGTGATTGGCGAGCAACGCGAACTGAAGACCGGCGAGAATCGGTTCCGCTTCCAACAGTCGATCGAACGTGATCGTCTGGCCGCGTTCAGCGTCCGTGTCTCGGGCCTCCAGGAAGACACACTCCTCGACAACAACATGGATTCGGGGTTGGTGTTCGCCGCCGGTAAGCCGCGCGTTCTGATCATCGAGAGCGACCCGACTCTCATCCGTGAACTCGCCTACGCCCTCGAAGACGAAGGCATACAAGCGGACGTCCGTCCACCGCAAGGGATGCCGACGACGCTTTCCGACTTGCAAAACTACGAGCTGGTGATTCTTTCGAATGTGCCGGCGACCGCGTTGACGCAGCAGCAAATGGAAATTGCGAGAACTTACGTCCAGGAACTCGGCGGCGGATTCATCATGCTGGGTGGCGAGCAATCGTTCGGGCTCGGTGGCTACTACAAAAGCACGCTCGAAGAGATTCTCCCGGTTCGTAGCGACTTCGAGAAGGAACAGGAGAAGCCGTCGCTCGGCATGGTGCTCGTCATCGACAAGTCAGGCTCGATGGACGGCGACAAGATCGAGATGGCAAAGTCGGCTGCCCGCAGCGCGGCGGAGTTGCTCGGCCGGCGCGACCAAGTGGCGGTGCTGGCCTTTGACGGCGAGACGTACGTCATTAGCGAAATGCAATCCGCCAACAACAAAGGAAAAATCAGCGACGAGATCGCGCGGATCGACGCCGGTGGCGGAACGACGATGTACCCGGCGATGGAGATGGCGTTCGAGATGCTGATGGCCACGACCGCCAAGCTCAAGCATGTCATTCTGTTGACGGACGGCGTTTCGTCGCCCGGCGACTTCGAAGGCATGGCCCAACAAATGGTGTCGGCCAAGATGACGGTCTCGACCGTGGCGGTGGGCGAAGGCTCGGACACCGACCTGCTCGAAACGATCGCCCGCGTTGGCAAGGGGCGTTACTACTTCACCAGCGACGCCGCTCAAGTGCCGCAGATTTTCGCGAAAGAGACGGTCACGGCCAGTAAGTCCGCCATCGACGAACAACCGTTTATCCCGCAGGTGATCCGCGCGACGCACGCACTGAAAGATATCAACATGGAGGATGCTCCGTTCCTGTTGGGCTACGTCATGACTCGCCCCAAGCCGACCAGCGAAGTGATTCTGGCGACCGAGAAAGGCGATCCGCTGTTAGCCTGGTGGCGTTACGGGCTCGGCATGACGGGAGCCTTTACGAGCGATGCCAAGAGCCGTTGGGCGGCGGAGTGGATGACATGGCCGGAGTTCGGCAAGTTCTGGACGCAAGTGATTCGCCACACGATGCGAAAGAGCGACGCACGCGGGATCATGGTGCAGGCCACGCGGCGAGGGAAGCAAGCTTCGCTGAGCGTCGACGCGGTCAATGACCTCGGCCAATTCCTGAACAATGCCGAGGTTGAGGTGACACTGATCGATCCGCAACTTCGTCACAAGAAATCGCTCATGCGGCAGACCGCGCCGGGGCGTTATGTAACCGACTTCGAGACGCCGAGATCCGGGGCGTATCATCTTGAAGTCGCGCTCAAACAGAACGATCAAGTCATCTACCGTCAGTCTCGCGGCATGATGGTCGGCTACAGCGACGAGCTACGCATTCGTCCCACGAACGAAACGCTGTTGCGATCGATCGCCGAGACCTCGGGCGGAACCTACGCTCTGGAAGCTGGAAACATCTTCGATCGTCCGAACGAATCCGCCAACCGCCCCACGCCATTGTGGCCTTACCTGTTGACCGCCGCTCTGGTCCTGTTCGTTCTGGACGTCGCGCTGCGAAGAATCGACTTCAGTTTGCACTGGCCACTCGCTCGGATGACGGTGTGAGGCGAGTGGCGGATAAAAACTTACCAACCGAAGGTTTTGGGAGGGTGAAGCTCCCGCTGAGCCGGTTCGGCAGGAGCCTCACCCTCCCCGTGACTCACCCTCCCCGTAACTCACCCTCCCCGTAACTCACCCTCCCCGTGACTTTTCATCTGCCGCTCGTGTAACCATCCGCGGCCATCATTGGTTGCATGGTCGTTTCATGTCGCTGTCTGGCAAACAAACTAAGAGTCGTACGGCGGAAGCCTCCTCAGCCTTGCCGTTTGAAGGGCGGAAGCCGCGAGAGTAGACTACTTCGAGCAAACGCCTGCCACGCCCTTAAGGAGACGATCCATGAACAAAACAATCTGGTTACAGTCCTGCGCCATGATTCTCTGTGCGACCTGCGCCGATCACCTCCAAGCGAATGACGAAGCGTTCGACAAAGCGCAGCAAGTAGTGATCGAGGACGTAGATAGCCGCGCTGAGGAGTTGAAAGCCGTGAACCAGGCAATCTGGCAGTGGGCGGAGGTCGGGTTGGAAGAACATAAATCGAGTGGTCTGCTCATTCAGAAACTGCGCGACGCCGGGTTTGAACTCGAAACGGGAATTGCCGGGATGCCTACCGCTTTTGTCGCGAGTTACGGTCAGGGAAAGCCGGTGATCGGCATCCTGGCCGAGTACGACGCTTTGCCCGGAATGTCTCAGAAGGTCGTTCCGCAACGCGAGGCCGTCGAGGATGGCAAGCCCGGGCACGCCTGCGGGCACAGCGGACTGGGAACCGGTGCGTTGGGTGCGGTGCTGGCGGTTAAAGCGGCCATGGAAAAGCATGAACTTCCCGGAACCATCCGGCTGTACGGCACGCCGGCCGAGGAAACGGTGATCGGCAAAGTCTATATGTCGCTCGCCGGCGTGTTCGATGATTTAGACATCTGCTTGCACTGGCATCCCGGCACCAAGAATGAAGCCTGGTCAGGCAGCTCGAAGGCACTTGTCTCGGCGAAGTTCACCTTCGAGGGTACTCCCTCGCACGCTTCGGTTAGTCCTTCGAGCGGCCGGAGCGCGTTGGATGCCGTGGAGTTGATGAACGTGGGCGCGAACTTCATGCGCGAGCACATCAAGGAAGACGCACGGCTGCACTATGTGATCGTCAACGGCGGCGGCGCGCCCAACGTCGTGCCTCCGGAAGCGACCGTCTGGTATTTTTGCCGGGCCGACGCTCACGAAGATGTCGAATACAACTTCCGCTGGCTGCAGGATATCGCTGCTGGGGCTGCACAGATGACACGCACCAAGCTGAGCATGAAGATTGACACCGATTGTCACGAGATCATCCCCAACGGGCCTTTGTCGCAATTGATCACGAGCAACCTGGAAAAAATCGGCCCGCCAGCGTTCAGCGAAGATGAGATTACTTTCGCGCGACGGCTCCAAGAACCACTCATCGCCCAATTTGGTAGCCGGTTCCCGCTGGCGATCGACGACCGCGTACATCGCGTCAGCAGCAATCCAGAACCAAGCAAGGGCTCGACCGACGTCGGCGACATCAGCTGGCGCGTACCAACCGGCGGGCTGCGCACATCGTGTCTTCCAGCCGAAAGCCCCGGCCACAGTTGGCAAAACGTTGCCAGTATCGGGTCCACGATCGGCGAGAAGGGGACCATCTATGCCGCGAAAGCGCTAGCGGTCACGGCCATCCAGTTACTCGAAGATCCTGACGCTGTCGCCGCCGCCCGGGCCGACTGGAAACAACGCATGGACGGAAAGAAGTACTTCACGTTCATCCCCAACGGCCAAGAGCCTCCGAAGCAGATTCGATAATGACTTAGTGACGCGATCAAAACCGAATCGTCGATCACGGAAGTCGTTACCAGCTACTTGTCGCGACGGTTCGGCTGGCTCCACTTGAGCCTAGCGATGAATGTGCTACCGTCGGCACCGCGCTCGTGCGGTTTGCCGTTGGTAATGTACTCCGAATCGGTCACCCACGTTTCATGCTGGTTGACCGTGGCGACTCCGAAGTTCCCCAACATGACTCCACGCTCGGGGATCAACACCTTCTCCGTTTCGCGAAGAACCGTCATGCGTTCCACGTCGACACGCGCGACAAAAAGCGGTGCCCGGTTGCGCACGATGTGGTCATTGTTCGCACCGCGTCTGGTGTAAGACAGAAAGAGTCCGTCACTGTGCGTGACCCAATGCTGCTGCGTGTTGTAGCTTCCCAATTCACCGCCATCATCGAACATCCAGGGCTTGATCGCGTCGAAATGTAATCCGTCGTCACTGGAAGTGACGTAGCCGCGAATATCGTTTCGCAACGTGAGGTAATACTTCCCGCGAAAACGAGTCAGCGAAGGTTCCACCAGACCGCGGACTTCGTTCAGCCGCAACTCGTCGCCGTGTGTCAAGTACTTCATCGTGACGCCGTCGAAGGACGCGTGGACGACGGTGACGGAATAAGGACCTTCTTGCGGACCTTGATAATACAGCGGCAATAGTATCGAGCCGTCCTCTTGAACAAGCCACTGAACACAGCCGGGTGCAACCTGATGAAACTGGCCGTCGCCGCCCACCGGCATGTCGAGCGTCTTCCAGGCCGTCCAGGCGTCGGACTTCGGATCGTAGACGGCAAAGGCGGCGTCATACGATCTTGGCTTATCCATTAACTGAACGCCCGCCTGGTTGTAACGCAGCTGGGTGCCGATGGCGAGAATGCGTCCGCTCCGTGCGTGCCAGCCAGGAGTCACATCGCAAACGCCAATCGTTTCAGAATTCTCTCCTTGTCGCCATTCGAGTGGCTTCGGCAGAACGGGTTTCGTCCAGTTCTGTCCAAGATCCTGGGAGGTCATGTAGTACAGACCGGAATAGTGGTCGCTCGCCGCGAGGTGCTTTTGAAGCGTCAGTACGACGAGAGGATTACCATCGTGGCCCAAGTCGGGTGCCGAGGCAACGCGGGGATGAAACCAACAATAGTCGGGACTCAGTTCCTGGAGAGCCACGTCCAGTTGGACTTGAAAGTCGACTGCGGGCTCGATCGCGTCAACAGCGTTGGACAGCGTGGCGGCGATCAGCCAGCCGACAATACCCGCCCGATAAACGATTGACATGCTCATGAGTGAACGCAAAGACCGCAGGTTAAGTGAAGGAACTATCTGATTGAATACTATGGTCGTTACGCGAGGTGGTGTCGATATGCGATTTGGTCAACACGTAGAATTCTCTTGATCGTGCCTGCCGCGGCGTCCACAATGATGGACCTTGTCCACCACCGGGAGATGCTGATGCTCAAACATTCGGTCGATGGGTCCACGATCCACATTGAAACCGACGCCTTGAAAGCCCAGATCCACACCGAAGGATATACTTCCGGGGTGGCGAGCGGCACGCTGCTGGACAAGAAGACGGGCGCGACCGACTTGGGATTCGGCCTGCACATTGCCGACTTTCTGCTGGAGCCCGGCGCTCCCGACCAGCCCACTCCGGCGGGACAGTACCAGTACGGAGCCGCCGCACCGGTTCACGGCAACATCGCCAAACGGTATGTGGAAGGCCCTCAAATCTGTACCCAGGCCAAGAAGCTGCCGTATGAGATCATCGAGGGCGACGGTTTCTTGGCCGTCAGTCAATGGTTCACCTGGCATCAGGCATACGCGCCTCACAAGGCCGGATCGAAGTGGGAGCAGATTCTGATCTTTCCGGAAAAGACCCGCTACTTCTTGAGTTCCGACCGCATCACAACCGTCAACGAGTGCGACGAGTTGTTCATGCGGATCGATATGCCGGGCCACATTCGGCACAACGCGGGCGATACGTTTGAGCACATTTACTTGAGCTACGAAGGAGCGTTTCTGACGTCGGTTGATTTCAAATACGACTTCGCGCCGGATGAGCACTACCTCTATCGCCGCGATGCCGAGCGGCGGGCACTGGATCGCTTCATTCGCGCTTATCAAGTCAAGCACATGGGCACTCCGGGACCGTGGCTAGCCGGCATGACACTCGAACCCGCGGACGTCTATCAGGCCTGGTGCCATCAGCGAGGTTACGTCTGCATGATTCAAGAAATCGGCGGCCGAGAGACCAAGCCTGGCGATACGTTCGGCGCGGCCTACGCGGTGGGCTGGTTCGACAATCTGCAAGACATGCATCTCGCGTATGACAAGTATCGCGGCACCAGCGGTTGGCAACTCAAGAAGGCCGGCGGCAAGGTACAGTTTGTCGGTGTCCAACAGAAAGATGTGCCGCCGGTTACTCGCACGACCAAAGCGCCGGCCAACTCGTAGAGCCGTATTGAGGCCACATTCCGGTAAACTCGGGGGAAGGTGTCAGCGATCGTTGATCTCATCAGTGCGAGGAACATGCCGGTCATGCCGGGGTCGAGCAGAGCGACTTGCTCTTGCTAATTCACGGTGACGTCTACTCCCTTGGGAACGGCGAACCATTCCTCCCGCAGCACGCGGCAGAAACAATCGCTGGTGGAACCCCACAACGAGGCATCTTCGTAGAATATCAACCGACGGCCACCCGCGCGAGCGGTCCACACGCGAGGCTGGTGATCGTCTATGTGACCTTCCCAGACGATTTGCACCAAATCTTCCCGCTCGAAATCCACTGCGTCCGCCGGATCAACCGTCGCACCGGGAAACGCCGCTCGCAGTTCTGCGGGGCTCTGAAAGATCTGGACGTTGCCAGACGTAGGGAAGTCCTTCGGCTGAGGAAGTTTCACATCGACGTGCCGCACGAGACGCGCGACGGATGGATGCAGATAGAAATGCATCCCGGTGGCCGTAACGGCCAGGACGACAGCCAAGGAGGACCAATTCACGAGTCGACGCTTCACGGAAAAACCTCGTGTGAACTGCATTGCCGATCTCCGTTACTCGCGCCGCTTCAGTGGGACCGTGAAGTCGTTGACCACTTTCTGCGAGATCACTCGGCCTCCGGACAGACGCTCGTCGACCACGCGGGTGTGGAAGATCAGGCGGTCGTCGCGAATGTTGTGCGTCACGTGGTTCTCGATTCGCGTCCTAACGTGAACTACGACTTTGGCCTCGGCCGACATCTTCATATACATCTCGGTGGTTCCCTTCACCGGGACGTAGATTCCGCGTACGTGCAAGCCCTTTGATAGCTCGTGATCGGGCATCATCTGATAGCCGAATTCACCTTTGTAGACCTCGATGCGAATGTTGCCCAACGGGCTTTTGCCAGCCGGAGTCCAACTGCCGACGAAAAGTTCTTCCCGCCGAGGTTGGGGCTGCGGGGCGGGCGGCGTGTCGATGACGGGAATCGTGGCGCGCAGGATGTCGCCCGCCCGCCCGAGGATCTTCTTGGCTCTGGCACCGGTTTGCTCGTCGGGAAACGTGAGGAGCGAGCTGTTGCTGAGTTCGAAGTTCACCTGATGAGCCAGGCGGTTCGCCTCTCCGCGCTCGTCTTTGCGGAGAAACTTCTCGGCGTCCGAGACCATCGTCTCGTAGTCGTCCAAGACCTTTCTGGCGTTCGCCAGACGGCCCAGGCCCTCAAGCTCCTCGACAACCTCGCGGCCGCGAGCCGTCGTGAGCCGGTCGCGGCGGCTCAGGCCTTTTTCGATGACGCTCAGGGCGTAGTCGTAATCGCGCCGCTCGATCCGCTCGCGAGCGACCAGAGCAGCGCCCAGGGCAAATTCCAAGTCCTCGTCGAAGGCTTCGGGGAACTTTTCGCGAGCCCGGGCGATGTCGCCTTCGAACTCTCGTAACGTACTGCTGTACTCCACGATCTTGTCGATGATGTCGCCGTCCCGAGCGTCCAAGCCGGCCAACACCAAGGCGACGCGGGCCTGTTGAGCGGCAACTTCGGCGTCCGCCCACTTGCCACGTCGGATCGAGTCGCGGATGCGGGAAATCAACTCCCCGGCACGGCGCAATGCGTTCTGCTGGCTCGCACGGTCGTAAGTCCCTAGAGCCGCCTTGTCACCTTTGTTCTTGATCGCCTCGGCCACAAGCGCGTCGTGCAGGAAGGATGCGAATCCCGAGCCAATGACCCCTCCGGCCGTCGCCAGTAGAAGACCACCGGGCGGCCCACCGATCACGTGACCGATGACGCCACCAACCACCACGCCCGCCGTTTGACCGGTCGAGGCGACTATGCCCGATAACAAAGCGTTGGACGTTTCCTGCATCGCACCGATTCCGTCACCGTGGTAGATCGACGAGCCAATCAATACGACGTTGCCAAATGTGTCGATCCACCCCAGCCACTTGCCGTATCCGGACAGGTCGTCGCCTGCTTGACGCATGTCGCGAAGCAGTTTCTCGCCCTGCTCGCGTGTGGTTCCGTAATCATTACGGATTAGGACAACCATGAACTTTCGGCCCTTGGCGAGGCTTTTACCAGCGGGCTCCAGCGCGTTGGCGATCGGTCCCAGGTTTGAGTTGACGTCAGAACCCATGAACAGGACGAAATCGTCGATCAGTCCTGGATTCAACTGATGTGGCATCCGGGGCGGGCCAGCCAGAACCGTTGGCTCGCGGGCGGGAACCGAGTCGGTCGACGGAGTCGGTACGAGGTACGTATCGCCTGCGACTTGCTCGCCAATCAGTAACGGCTTCTCTTCTGCCACAGCCACAGCCGCGTATCCCAGAATCAGCAATATGGTCAGACTGTATTTCACGGTAGCGACTCCTCACGAACCATGGGCCGTCGGTTCTGTTCCAGATATTTATGAGCCCCAGCGTAGCTCACGAAGTCGATCCGCCGCACCGTCTGCGAACCATCGCCGCCGACCAGCAGGCTGAGGAAACCGTTGGCGCTGCCCATTGGTGTCAGCGACGGTCTTAAGTTTGGTCAATAGCCGATTTCAAAACATTTTGAAATTCCTTTCGATCAG
>JAQBZB010000266.1 GCA_027622275.1 Planctomycetota bacterium
GCCACCATCTAACATTTACAAAGCAAAACGCAACTAAAATTGCGTTTCATCAGCCCACCCCTTGACTAGCCCACTGGCGCGAAACCACTTTCGCCTGCTTTGACGCATTTTGGGGAGAAGTGGTTCCGCTTGCGGCTTCCCTTTATCTGCTTGGGTCGCCTTGCGTAGAGTTCTCGACTCGCACGTGTCAAACTACGAGACGACGCCCTCTACGCGTCCCGTCCGAAATTGCGTCGGATTCATTGTCCGATGTGCCTTCGGAGTTTCACTCCGACGCTAGTTAGCGAATTGAAGTTTGGGGGCACCATCACCGAATTCACGAAACAATTCGCGGTCATTGTCTCTAAAGCCCTCCTGGACCGGCCTACGTGTCCGTTACTACGCTGAAGCCGCCAACATTGCCTTAAATCGACTCCGCCCGCCGATGCGTCTTGTCGCTAGGCGGCTTCAATTCGGTCGGTGACCTGTTTGTAGAGTCTTTTTCGACCTTCCAATTCCCGCCCAACATCTTCTTCAGAAGATTTATATTCGAATCAATCCTATTCTCCCAATTCCTCCACCGCCGGAAGTGGTTGCATTGGTTCGGTCGAATCAGGCTTGTTAGACTACCTGGTGAATCCCATGAAGAAGCTGAAGATCTGGCGATCGTTGCTGTCGGCGTGGTTGATGGGATGGGCAAAGTCAAACGCGAGCGGAGCTGGGCCGAGAGCGGGGACGGTCACGCGCAGCCCCGAACCGGATGCGACGCGGAAATTCTCGCGACGCGCGGCGATCAGTTTTTTCTCGCCTTCCTCTTTGGAAAGTTTACCGGATTTCACCGACTCCTCAATTTCCTTGGCAAAGGCCATGTAACGGCGTTTGCGAGCTTCCATGTCACGGACATCAGTGTGTCCGGATCTCACTGAACGCTTCAGTGCCTCCATCATAATGTTAGCCTGATCAAGCGATAGTTCACCCGATTCAACCGATCCGCCCAGCCTTCGTTCAACGGCCTCGAAGTCTTGGGCGTAGACCAGGCCAATTGGGAAGAACCAAATCGTCGCAAGCTACTGCTTCCGAAATCCTTAATTGAGTGCGGGCTCACCACATGACGGGATTCCACCACAGAGCGACCACGGAGAACCATTCCAACCAACGGAACCAATGGTCACGTCGATTGACATGTGAAATCACACGATGCGAAACGCTGAAACGACAAACACAATTGCGCTGACCAGGATCCACGTGAGAATCGCAAAGCTTGGAGCACGAGACCACATACCGGCGGAAGTCGATTGGAAGCGAAACAGGTTGCACCCGCGCCGAGCAGCTGGCGTGCGGGCTACCGGCCTTGCCAATCGACGCCGGCCAGCGAAGCGATCGCGAGTTGCAAAGCGTGAGTGCCGTCGCGGCCGTGCCCTTGGGCTTTCAGCGCGACGTAAAGCTGATGCGACAGTGCGAGTCCAGGCAGGCACAAGCCCAGCTTCTTCGCTTCATCCAACGCGATCCCCATGTCTTTGATGAAGTGCTCGACGAAGAAGCCCGGATCGAAGTTGTTGCTGATGATTCGAGGACCGAGATTCGACAGCGACCAACTGCCGGCGGCTCCCGAAGCGACTGATTGCATCACGGTCTCCAGATCCAGGCCAGCCTTGTGAGCGTAAAGCAACGCCTCACAGACACCAATCATGTTCGAGGCGATCAGCGTCTGGTTCACCATCTTGGTGTGCTGCCCAGCACCTGCGCCGCCTTGATGGACGATCGTTTTGCCCATCGCTTCCCAGCAGGGCTGCAAGGCATCGACAACGTCCTTGTCGCCCCCGATCATGATCGACAAACGGGCTTCCTTGGCTCCGACGTCGCCGCCCGACACCGGAGCGTCGATGCTGTGAACGCCCTGCGCCTGGGCGGCGTCCGCAATCTCGATGGCCAGAGATGGTTCGCTCGTCGTCATATCGACAAGGACATTGCCCGACTTGCTTCCCGCTAAAGCTCCTTCGTCGCCAAGCATCACGTCACGAACGTCGCTCGGAAAGCCGACGATCGAAAAGATCACGTCGCTCTGCTGGGCAACGGCTTGGGGAGTCGCCGCCCAAGTCGCACCTTTTGCCAGCAACGCATCGGCCTTGCTCTTGGTGCGTGTGTAGACCGTCGCCGCAAAACCATTGTCGATCAGGTGCCCGCACATGCTCGACCCCATCACGCCAAGTCCAATCCAACCAATCTTCGTCTCACCCGGAGCAACTTTGACGGCCATGATCTCGGATCCTTTTGTCTGTTCGGGAACGCGTTGTTTGGCGGCGATATTACACCACAAATCAAGCGAACTCCAGAGGTAGTTCACTTCCGCCTGTTCACTTCCGCTCGTAGGTCACTTCCGCCGGAAGTGACCTGCCAGTCACAACGGTGACTGCGGGTGAGGCACGGTCTCGTTTGTCAAACAGACCCACTTCTCGAACAAAGCCAAGCGCCGGCGGCCCATGCGGTTGAAACGCGGCTGTGTCCTACCAGCGATCCGAGGGGCGAGCGAGAATCTCGCTCAGAATGATCGCCTGCCGAATGGAAGCAGGATTTTGCAACAGCGCCAGAAAATTCGTCGGCTTCGCCGCCTGGGGCCGCTGGCCGGGCGAGTCATCATCCAGCGATGAATCGGAGGCAGTCGACGTCCGCGCACCGAGTTGACCGAGATCGTGTTCGAATACCTGATGGAGATGAGCCTCCATTCGATCGTCGGACCGGTCAACTTCCTCGCCCAAGTGGGAAAGCTGTTCGTCAAAGACCCCTTCACGAATGTGATCCTTGACATGCTCCGCGACAGAACTTCCGCTCAGCACTCGCGGCTCGATGATCTCGACTTCCTGAATGATTTCCGCATCGAGAATTTGGACGGGGCGTGGCGGTGCCGGTTTCGGCCGCTGGCCTTGCGGAGGCCTGACTTGCGGCTTCGGTGACTGTTGCTGCTGTTGGGCTCGGCGTTGCGCGGCTCGCCGCAGGAATTCTTCAATATCGCCGGCCATAATGTTGACTGCCTTTGATCGGTGGCGGAATGGTTAATTACTCGACGCCCCAGCGGGCTGGCGTTGCCCGGAGGAAGCAATCGCCTTGCGCATCTCGGTGTCGGCTTGCACGTTGCGGAGCTTGTTGTAATCCATGATGCCGAGTTTGCCGCTGCGAAACGCGTCGGCCATCGCCCGCGGGATCTCGGCCTCCGCTTCGACCAGCTTCGCGCGACTCTCTTCGATCCCAGCGATCTGCTCCTGCTCGGCGGCGACCGCCATCGCGCGTCGTCCTTCGGCTCTGGCACGGGCGACGCGTGTGTCGGCTTCCGCTCGATCGGCCTGAAGTCGTGCTCCGATGTTTTGCCCGACATCGATATCGGCAATGTCAATGGAGACGATCTCAAAAGCGGTTTGCGAATCGAGACGCCGCGCGAGGACCGCCTTCGAAATCAAATCGGGGTTTTCCAACACGGTGGTATGCGTTTCTTGCGACCCGATCGCGCTGACGATGCCTTCGCCGACGCGCGCGATGATCGTCTCCTCCGTGGCACCGCCGATCAATTGTTGCAAGTTGGCCCGCACGGTGACACGAGCGCTAACTTTCAATTGAATTCCGTTTTTGGCGACCGCGTCGAGTGTTGTGCGGGAGCCGCCTCTGGCCGGGCAGTCGATGACCTTGGGATAGACGCTTGTCTGAACCGCCTCAAGCACGTTGCGACCGGCAAGATCGATGGCGGTCGCTTCGCGGAACGTGAGCGCGATCGTCTTTGCCTTGTGAGCGGCAATCAGGGCGCGAATCACCAGCGGGACGTTACCGCGAGCAAGGAAGTGTGCCTCCAATGCCTTGGTCGAGATTTCGCTGTTATCGATTCCCGCTGTGATCGCCATGATCTTGCTCTTCACGATGACGTTCGCGTTCACCTTTCGGAACTTCATGCCGACCAGATCCCAGAGCGTGACGCCAGCCCCGGTCAAGAACGATTGAATCCAAAGGCTAAAGAAGCTGGCGAAGATCGCAAACAGCACCAGAAGCACGACGAGTGCCGCGAAGGCGATTAACACATAGACGATCGTGGCCGAATCAACCTGAGCGAGTGGCGTCATATCACTTTCCTCATTCTGTAGGATGGACTTCCAGTCCGTCCGTAGAAGTGACGGACCCGAGGTCCTTCCTACGGTTAACGAAACCCGCGTTCCGTTTGTTACCATGTTCGATAGCGGGCGGGCACTTGATTGTCAAGTGAGCGGCTCGTCAAATCCTTCGATACCCAACGAATCAATTGGTTGCGACAAGACGTCCGCTGCGTCGCCAGTGGTCGGCGGGACGGCGATCGTAACCGCTTCGTCGCATGGCCGAACAACGATCCGATTGGTGCGCACGGCAATCACTTTGACATTGGCGCCTGCGTCAATCGCCATGCCTGCGCTGACGGCGTCGTACACTCGCCCATCAATTACGATCGCGCCGCTCGGCATCATCTTGCTCTTGCTCTTACCAACTTTGCCAATCAGCGATTTCAAACCTCGATATTCTTCGGTATCAGGCAGTACATCGTCGGGGTCTTCCGGTCGCGCGATGAGAATCAGCTGCCCGATCGGCGTATGTGGCCACCAACGAACAGCCGCAGCGAGTATTGCCGGCACGACGACAAGCGTGACGATTAGCATCAGCAATCCCGTTCGCGGGCCGTCCGTAAACGCCACCACGACAGACGCCAATGCGGCGACGGCCGACAGAAAGCTCAGCAATCCACCTGAAGGAATGAACAGCTCCAACGCGATCAAGGCAAGCGCGGCGATGAGTAAGCAGATCGACCAAGCGAGTGGTTCCATGACTTATGTCCTCGCGCCTTCGTCAACGGGCTGAACGAGTATCCGATTTCCGCGCACGTCAGCGACCAGCACGTGACTTCCGCGTGGCACGACCTCGCCATCGCTGATGACGTCCACGTCGTCGTCGCCAAATCGAGCTTTGCCGGATGGAGTCAATTGCGTGATGGTCTTTCCACGCTTGCCGATCAAGTGCCGATAGTCCGCCAGTGACTCGCGTTCTTCCAGCTCCCCTTCGTCCGGCCTGGCCAACATCAAGCGTTTGAAGATCGGTGCGTCCGGCAGATACTTCCGCACCGTCAGCAGCGACACAAATGCCCCGACCAATCCGGCGGCGACCATCATCAGCGAATTGGCGAATTGTTCGAATTGATACGAGTTGCGCGGCACGATAAATGTTTGACTGGCGAGCACCAGCGATGCGACAACCAAACAGGCACCACCGAATCCAAAGATGCCGAAGCCGGGCAACACAAACACCTCGACCACCAAACTGACAACACCCGCGACGAACAGCAACCCTTCCAACCAGGCCGCCGTCCCGTTCAGGAAGTTGCTCCAGAAGAAAAGGATAAAACACAACGCCGACACGAACCCGCCGACCCCGATCCCCGGCTGCGAGACTTCGATAATCAAAGCGAACCAGGCGATGAACAGCAGCGTCCCGGCAATCTGCGGCGACGACAGCTGTTCGATTGCCAGATGCGCCCAATTGGGCTCGACACCTTCTAGCTCGCCTTCGATCTGATACAGTTGGCGCAACTCAGCGAGGCTGCTGGCCAGGTGGCGAGCCAGACCGGCGGAACTGGCATTCGCTCCCGACAAGCCGCGCTCGATATCCATTGCGTCGCCTTTCGTCCATTGGGTTGGATCCGCTTGCTCGGCCAGCTCTTCCTCGCAGAAGTAACGAGTATCGCCGCGGCTGTTGGTATGGCGATGGACTTCCAAGTTGTTGTCGACCAGCGCCATCGGCAGCGACCAATCACGCTGCGTCTCAATCGCGATAGCCCGCACTGCTTTCTTCAGTTCTGGCAGCTCGCGCGATCCAACATTGACCGCGCCGGGCCCGCCGAGGATCGCGTCGTCCTTCATCACTAATTGATTGCAGGCCCACGCGATCAGCGCCGCATCGCCGCGCGCTTGCGTTTCGACGAACGCGACAGTTCGCACTTGAGCCGGGTCGAGCCCCGCCAGATCACTTGCCAAACGCAGGCTATCGACCAGCGAGCCGCCGGCGCTGTCAATGTCCACGCAGACGAAGTTGATGGGGTCGGGCGTGCGAGTGAGTTGTTCCTTCGTGCTCTTGAGAATCCAGTTCACATTTTTGGCATTGATCACTCCGCTGACATCGACACGAATCGCACGCCACTTCTCGCCCAGCGAAGGATCTTGCTCCAAAGCTCCGCTGGACAGCTCCAAGGCCGCGAGCAGCTCCTTGCGATCGCTGGCCAGATGATTCGCGAAGCCATATTTCAGACGCAGGTCGCTGCCGGTAATGCTGATCAAATCGCCGGCCGCAACGATGGCGTCGACCTGTGTCACCTCGCCGCGCTCTTTCAATGCTTTTGCCTCATCTTCAAAGACGTAGCGGAACTCGTCGAGCACTTTTACACGGCTGACGGCGAGATCCTTATCCAACATGCCCAGCGCGACGACCGGGCGAATCGTCTGCCGCCGCTCGGCAATCTCGCGGTAGCTGCTGCGCATTGCCTCGTCGACATGCGCTTCGTTAACTCCCGCGCTGCCTAGCTCGGCATCCGGTGCGATGATGATCTCTTCGCAAGCGAGCACCGCGAGCACCGCATGGCCGCGAACGCTCCGGGGCAAATACGCGACCGTCCGCACGTCGTCCAGCCGATCGCTGGTCAAGTAACGTGCGATCGACAACGACCGTTCAAACTCGCTGGCGTCGCTCCCGTCGCCGCCCGACGAACGAAACTCAAGAATCAAGATCGGCCGTGGCGCACCTTGAACTTTCGTCGACTCGATCATCTGGTCGATCATCCGCTTGATGTTCGTATCGGCATTGCCCGTGATCGGCAACGGAACGGGGATCAACCTCGCAACCGCGGGAGGCGGCTTTGGCACAACCGTGCTCGTCGAGGGCGTCGGACCATCCGGCGTATCGTCCGCCGCCAACAGCGACAACACCGCGAGCGCCAGCATGATGGTAGTGCCGCGTCGCCACGCAGTCAGCTCTGGCCATCTAAGTCGTTGACCGCTGATTCGATTGTTTTGGAAGGGGTACATGTTCGCTACTTTCCAATCCGCAGCTGTGTCCCAACCACTCGTTGCAGTGTCTGTGTTGAACTGAAGTCGAGGATACCGAAATCGCACGCGACACTTGATCTGGACAAATTATAAGTCCTGGCCGGGTCTCCGCAAAGCGACGTCGACGACCTCGGTGATTCCTGTCACCTATTCGCTTGGTCAACCCCAAATCTTGTGGCCACTGGCGGAACTGAGCGATATCGCAAGGCTCGATTGGCCCCGTCGACCCCGCATTCCAGCATTTAGAATCGGCGAAAAGACAACTTGACGACTTAGCGGAACGGCGCAAGCAGTCCGGTGCCGCGAACCGGAGGGCTTGCGCCCTGCCGCTACTTTTCCAATTCATCAAGTTATTTTTTCGCGGTGCCTAACGCTTCAATGGCGTCATGCAAATCATGTTTCGTCGGCTCGGCCCGCGAGATGCCTGGCTCGTACTGGTCGTCGATGCGGCCTTGGTAGCGAACGATGCCTGACGCGTCGAGAACGAAGGATATGCGTAAAGTTGAGGCATGCAGCATAGAAAGCGTCCCAAACGGAATGCGACGACCTTGCAAAGTGCTTGGCGAAGATCAACATTGTTATACATTAGTCGGGAGCAAGCATCGAGCCTAACGCGATTTACTCCATGGGCAAGGCTTCAGTTTCAATCGGATGTCTCATGAGCAGCTACATCGTCATCCCGGCCCGTCTCGAATCGACGCGATTGCCGCGCAAGCTGCTGCTGCACGAGACGGGCAAGCCGTTGATTCAACACACGTACGAAGCGGCTTGCCGGGCAACGCGTCCGCTGGGTGTGCGCGTTGCGGCGGATCACGAAGAGATCGCGGCGGCTGTGCGTGCCTTCGGCGGTCATGTCGAGATGACCGATCCCAACGCTCCGAGCGGGACGGATCGCGTCGCCGAGGTCGCTCGGCACTTGACCGACGCGGATGTGATCGTGAATGTACAGGGAGACGAACCGGAAATCACTGGCTCGGCGATTGATCTGGCCATTGAGCTTTTGGAGGCCAATCCGACCGCTGTCATGTCGACGTTGGCCACGCCGATTCGCTCGCGCCAGCAGCTGCATGATCCGGCGTGCGTGAAGGTGGTGTTCGATGCGAACAAACGAGCGATGTACTTCAGCCGCAGTCCAATCCCGCATGCTCGCCAATGGGACGATTCGCTGCTACAGGACGAACCATCGCACTTCTATCAGCATGTCGGGCTGTATGCTTATCGTCGGGAGTTCTTGTTGGAATTGGCGTCGATGAAGCCGTCCCGGCTGGAGCAGATCGAGCGATTGGAACAGCTCCGCGTGCTCGAAGCGGGGCATCAAATTCTGGTGGGTGTGATCGACGAACCGACGATTGGCATCGATACGCCTGAAGATTATCGGGCATTTGTCAGCCGGGCGTCGAGTTGCTAAGATGCAGTCCCAGGGATGAAAACCTGGAACCCGCCTCAAGCCTGTCTCCAGGCATCCCCCGTGCTCCGTTTTGCGGTCGCTGTGCGTCATGACGGGCGTCCGCAACTATTTTGATAATAAGCATTTGCCAGGAAGGCTTTGAGATATGACCAAGCATATTTTCGTGACCGGTGGCGTCGTCAGTTCGCTCGGCAAGGGGCTGACCAGTGCGTCGATCGGGATGGTTCTGGAACGCCGCGGGCTGAGCGTGCGGATGCAGAAACTCGATCCCTACATCAACGTCGATCCGGGCACGATGAGCCCCTATCAGCACGGCGAAGTGTACGTGCTGGACGACGGCAGCGAGACGGATCTCGATCTGGGCCACTACGAGCGGTTCACGAACAGCCCGCTGACCCGCGACTCGAACTATACGACGGGGCAGATTTATCTGTCGGTGATCGAGAAGGAACGGCGCGGCGAATTTCTCGGCAAGACCGTGCAGGTCATTCCGCACATCACCAACGAAATCAAGAGCGTCATCCACAAGCTGGCGGGCGACGATGTCGACGTCGTGATCACCGAGATCGGCGGCACAGTCGGCGACATCGAAAGCCAGCCGTTTTTGGAGGCCATCCGCCAGTTCTCGCTCGATGTCGGCAAAGAGAACTGCCTGTACATCCACCTGACGCTGGTGCCGTACCTGAAGGCGGCCGCCGAGTTGAAGACGAAACCGACGCAGCACTCCGTTGGCCAGATGCGCCAGATCGGCATCCAGCCCGATATCCTCATCTGCCGCTGCGAACGCTCGATCAGCCGTGAAGACCGCGAGAAGATCGCGCTGTTCTGCAACGTGCCGCTGGAAGCCGTGATCGAAGAGAAGGACAAGGATTTTTCGATTTACGAAGTTCCGCTCAGCCTGGTCGATAATGGGCTGGACGAGCTGATCGTCAAGAAGCTGCATCTGCATGCTGAGACGCTGGACTTGGACATCTGGCGCGACTTGCTGCATCGGCTGCGTAATCCGAAGCACGAGATCAGCATCGCCGTCGTCGGCAAGTACGCGGAACACGTCGATGCGTACAAGTCGATCTACGAAGCGATCGATCACGCTGGGATGCATCATCAAGCTCAAATCCGCATCGGCCGAATTCACAGCGAAGCGATCGAGCGCGAAGGGCCGGAGCGATTGCTGGCCGGCTACGACGGGATACTCTGTCCCGGCGGGTTCGGCGAACGCGGGATCGAAGGCAAGGTCGAGGCCATCCGCTTCGCCCGCGAGCGCGGGATTCCGTTCTTCGGCATCTGCCTGGGGATGCAGTGTGCCGTGATCGAGTTTGGACGCAACGTCGTCGGGCTCGTGAACGCGCATTCGACGGAGTTCAACAAGGACACGCCGCATCCGGTCATCTGCTTGCTGAACGAACAAAAGGAAATCACGCGCAAAGGCGGCACGATGCGGCTCGGGGCGCATCCTTGCAAGCTCGATCCGTCAAGCACGTCGGCGGCTTGCTACGGCGAGGAGCTGATTTCGGCCCGGCATCGCCATCGCTATGAATTCAACAACGTCTATCGCCAGCAGTTTGCGGCCAACGGTGTCGTGTTCGCGGGTTTGAGCCCCGATGAATCGCTGGTCGAGATCGTCGAGATCCCCGAGCATCCTTGGTTCGTCGCGGTGCAGTTCCATCCCGAGTTCAAATCGAAACCGACCTGTGCTCATCCGCTGTTTGCGGGTTTTGTCGGAGCGGCGATCGAGCGGCACTCGATGAAGTCCGATCGCAGCCGGGAAACGGAGCCCGCATCAGAGTCAATCGAAGGTTAGTCAGAAGTGATAACGAGCTTTCAGGAGTTCGAAGTCAACATGAGCGAAGAAGAGACAAGCAAACCAAAGGTCATCGTCGACGACGACTGGAAATCGCGGGCCCAGGCTGAAAAGGAGCAGCTGCAAAAGCAAGCCGAAGCCAAGCAGCAGCAGCCAGCCGAGACGCCGAAGGAAGAGCCGTCGCCGTCTCCAGCGCAGCCCGAAGCGACCATGCCGCTGCCACCGGCTTCGTTTTCGTTCTTGGTGACGTCGCTGGCAACGCAAGCGTTGGCGACGATGGGACAGGTGCCGGGCGCGGATGGCAAGCCGATTGTGCAGCTTAAACATGCCAAGCACTTCATCGATACGCTCGCCATCCTCGAAGAAAAGACGAAGGGGAACCTCACGGCGGACGAAGCCGCGATGCTCGAAAATGTGCTTCACGAGTTGCGATTGCTGTTCGTCACGATCGGCAAGCAATCCGCGGCAAACACGCGGGCGTAGTCTTGGTGCGGGTCGGTGTTGCCGGGCTCGGCGAACAACTCGGCGAATCGTTGTTCGAGACAGCCGGTTGGCAACTCACTGTGGCACCAAGCGAATGCCGCGAAGGTCAAGCAGATGCGAGCGGATGCTGCCATCGGAACGGAAGATGAGTTCCGACGCGCCTGCCGGCAAGTCGATCTCGCCCGCAGACATCGAGCGATAATTGTCCCAGTTGCCCGTTCCTTCCACGGCTCCCGTCAATGTTTCTTGACCGGCCGACAGCAGCCAGCGGTTTCCCGCCGTGCTGTCGTCACACGCGTAGTCAATCGTCACGTGATACCTGCCAGCTCTCGGAACTTCGAGCGTCCAAACCGCATGGTCTTCGATGCTGCCCCAGTAACCAAGGTTCCGATACTTCTCTTCAAAGACCAACGAAGGGCCGTAGATGCGGGCGTGAATTGCCAGACAGCGGATTGATCCATCGTCGCGGGCCGGTGCGACCTGCGGTTGGTTGCCGGGGAACTGCTTCGGCGGCGCGGAGACACTCCGCGTGAAGGCGATCACGTCCGCCATGTCTTGCGGCGGCAACTCCTTCTCCATGCCCTCGGGCATCATCGACTTGCCGCTGCTGAGCAACTCGTCCAAGTCGGTCCGCAAGATCGTCTGCTCTTTGGCGTCCGCGCCGGTGAGCGTGATGCTATTCCCGGTTTCATTGGTGATCATGCCCGTGAACTGACGTCCATCGCTGGTCAACGCGACGTACGTGCGAAACTTGTCTTCGACCGCGCGATTTGGATCGAGGATCGCAACGAGCATCGCCGCGGGCGATTTCTCCGTCAGCGCCGTCAAGTCCGGACCAACGTGTTTGCCGATATCTTGCAGCCGATGGCAGGTCGCACAGCGTTTTGTAAACACCAGCTTGCCGCGATCGGGATCGCCGCTGAGTTCCGCCGCCTGGCCATACTCCGCCAGCACTTGCGAGCGAGACGTCGTTTCGTCGGACAGCAGCTTCGCCGCTTGCTCGCGGATCGCCGTGTCGCGATGTGTCAGCAGTTGTTGCCTCAGCCGCGCATCGACTTCACTAGCCGCGACATCTTTCGCCGCGATCGCCGCCAGCAGCGCGCGTGTCCACTCCGAGCGGGCCAGCAGCCGGTCGAGGATCTGCGCCCGCAACGACGGCAAATGCGATTGCCATCCAGCGAGCAGTTGCTGCGGCGTGTCGGCCAGACTACGGGCCGTCATGGCGTGTACTGCCGCGGCTTGCACGGCGGACGAATGACGCGAGCCGAGCAGTGCCGCGAGCTTGTGCAAGTCGTCGGAATTCGCCGCGGCGACGCCTAGCAGCTCGATACAGACGAGCCGCTCCGGTTCCGGCGCTTGTTGATCGGCCGCGATCCGTCCGGCTGCCGTGAGCAACTCGCGAAGCTGGCTCGAAAGCGCGTCTTCGAACAGCTTTGCTCGGTCCAGCTTACGTCGGTCGAGCGCATGCAGCACGGTGGTCGCGGTCGCGAATTGCCACGAAACAAAACCGGCTGTCGGCTTGTTGAAGACGGAGTGCAACGCTTCCCGCAGCAGTTCCGGCCTGCCGATGCCGATGGCGATCGACAGCAGATTCTCGACGAGCATGTTTTGCGACGCTGCCTCGGGAAGTGAGACTTCGATCGCACTCGCGATGTTATCCTCGCGAATGCCGCTGAACGCGGCGGCCACAATGAACCGGTCATCACGATTTACCATCGCCAGCCGCGCCAGTTCGCTGCCGCTCCGCGGATCGTTCCACTCGCCGAGCGTGTAGGCGACTTGCAGCCGCACTTGCATGTCACGATCTTCAGCCAGCGACCGAATTGCTTTGGCAATGTCTTTGGAAGCATTGATGTAGCGTTCGGCAATTCGAACCGCGTGCCGTCGAACTCCGGGGTGCTCGTCTTGCAACGCTCGTGCGGCAAGCGGCTCGGAGACCGCGTTTAAACCTTCGAGCGTACAGAGGGCGTGCAATCGTGTTGTCGAACGCTCGGCTTCGGTGACTAGTCGTCGCAATGACTCGATCGATGCCGCGTCGTCTCGCCACAGCAACATTTGCTGCACCATATCGCGCTGCCATCCGTTGGGGCTGTCGAGCGCGGCAACCAACGCCGGCGTATCTAGCCGGTCGAGGCGAGTGATCGGTCGCGGCGAGGCGGCGCTGGGAAACGCTCGATAGATCCGTCCCATGTCGTGACCCGAGCGAAGGTCGAGTTTCTGTTGCCACGCGGCGGGAATCCACTCGGGGTGTTCGATGACCAGCCGATACATGTCGCTGATCCACAGCGCCCCATCCGGCCCCGTCCGGACCATCGTCGGGCGAAACCAGTTGTCCGAGGATGCCAGGAACTCCGAGTCCTGCTCGTCACTCGCCCGCTCGCTCGCAAAGCTCGAGCGGTCTGACCTGACGATC
>JAQBZB010000013.1 GCA_027622275.1 Planctomycetota bacterium
CAAACAACACATCGGGCGCTAGCCTTTTCAACCGCCCCAGCGCTGGCGTTTTCAAACGCCGTTCACATCATGAACAACGAGCAGTAGAAGAAGTCGGAAATCACCAAATAAAATAGGAAGTCAGATAGCACATCGGGCTTGGGTCGCATTCCGATTACATTTTGGGCGATGAAATAGTCAGGTTCAGCATCGACCAAAACTGCTCTCCCCGCAGTTGCACCAACGGTTGTCATCAACACGTCGCCTTCATGAACTTTGTCTCGTTCAAATTGATCGACAATCTCGCGAGGCACAAATTTGGTGAAGCTGCGGGATGGGTGCCGCGTGCCTTCGGTGATTTGTTTGGCTTCAAGCATGGGAACTCCATCGTCACCGAAAGATGGAGTTCGCCCTCTGTTGTCCACGATCATTTGCAACAGGTGCTTGAACTTCTTCACGACCCAATGTTGCGGGACATCGCCGAGCCATTGGATGCCGGAGGGTTTCATGGGGGCGTTGGGGTTCAGGCCTTTGGTGACCGCGTGACTGATGACCGCCTGACGCTTTTCCTTCAGCAACTCGATCAAACGACGCTGCTCCGACACCAAACCGTCGATCTTCGACGTTTCCACATCGAGGAACGACGAGATCGCCTTTTGCTCGTCGAGAGGGGGCAACGGAACACTGATTCGCACCAAATCGGACGCGTTGATGGCCGGATAGCTTACGCCGGATGATCGCGAGATCACCTCGTCAATGAAGTATTGGGACAAAAGCAAGTTGCCCGCAAAATTCGTGTCGAGTTCTTCACGGGGACGGATGACAGCGAAGCCTGTCGAAACGATCAATTTCTCTTCCGGCTCAACGACACGGGCGATCGCTTTCAGATAAGTGCGAACGGTTGAAACGATCACATCGCCATTCTGCACGCATCGTCTCGCACGCGACGGGGCATCGCGAAAGACAACTTCCTCCTTAGTGTGAATGCCTTGCTCCGTGTTCACGCTTGAAATGTCCACGTAGAGAAATTCGGCATCTTCTGGCGTGTCGTCTCCGAGTGCGTCGTCGTTGTGTGATGCAACGTCTTTGAGCCTTTTCATTGACCAGTGACGTGGGATGTCGCCAAGGCTTTCCATTCCGCTGTCTTGGCAGTCGAGATACGCCGGAAAACTCATTGCGAAAGATCTCCGATCATGGCGACGATCCGATCCGTCACCCCTTTCAATTCCGTGTCGATCTCATCCAACTCGCGGGGTTGTTGTCTGACAAGCGATAAGGATTGTTGCCGGGAGACTCTCACTTCGCCTCCTTCTCTTCCGCACGCTGTTCGGCGATCCGAAGCGTATTCTCAAGCTCGCGGCGGAGTTCTTCGCGGTCGGGCAAGTACAACTGATACTTCTGCACAAACAACTGGCTGTTCATTCCGTACGTCGCGTACTCGACAAGCAATTCGTCTTTCTCGCGACTCAGGATGATGCCAATTGGCGGGTTGTCGTCTGCGGTATTTTCTTCGGTTGCGAAGTAGCCCAGATACATGTTCATCTGGCCAATGTCGTGATGCTGAACTTCGTCCAGCTTCAGATCAATCAGCACGAAACAGCGAAGGATTCGGTGATAGAAGACCAGGTCGACTCGGTGGGGCTTGCTGCCCACCGGGACGCGATACTGACGACCCACGAACGTGAATCCTTTGCCCAGTTCCAGCAGGAACGGTTGCAGATGGTCGCACAGCAGTGTTTCCAGTTCTGTTTCGGTGACCGAACTGGGTTCGGGGATCGTCAGGAATTCAAATACGTACGGTTCGCGAAACAGGTCCGTCGGCTCGGCCACGATTTTCCCCTGGGATGCCAGTGCGAGGATTTCAGGCTTGTCTTTTCCGGCGGCCAAACGCAAGAACAACGATGCTTTTTTCTGACGCTGGAGTTCCGGGACCGACCAGTTCTCCCTCATGGCCTGCTGTTCATAAAAACTGCGTTCCAACTCATCCTCGATCTTGAGAAGCTCGACATAGTGTGACCAACTCAATTTGTGCGAAGCCTTCGCACAAATCGGATAGAGCAGGTAAAACTGCCGAAATCGCGAAACATTGCTGCGACTGAACCCGCGTCCATGCCGCAGCGTGAGGTCGCGACTGAGACTGACCAGCAACGCCTTGCCATATTCCGCTCGCACCTTGCCGCCTTGCTCGAATTCCACGATGTCGTGACCGATCTGCCAGTAGGTCTCCGTCAGATGCTGATTGGCGGCCTGATACGCACGCGACTGCCCTGCCCGGTAAACGTCTGAAATCCGCCCGAGTAATTCCTGGTATTCCGAGTCGGTGGATAGTGCGAGGTTTTCTTTTGAGTCGGTCACTGTGAAAGCTCTCCGATCATCTGCACGATGCGATCCGTAACACCCTTTAACTCGGCGTCGATGTCGTCAAGTTCTCGCGGCGGTTTGAATACGTAGAAATGACGGTTGAATGGGATCTCGTAGCCGATCTTTGTCTTGTCGTGGTCGATCCATGCGTCGGGGACGTGCGGCACGACTTCTCGCTGGAAATACGCGTTCACATCTTCGCCCAGCGGAACGTCTTCGCTGTCTCGCAGTTTGGAGTCCGGCTTCGGCTTTCCTTTTCGCTTGCCTTTCGTTTCCTTCACGATCTTGCCGTCTGCATCACACTCCGGTCGCTCGACAGTGATCGTCTGGTAGCCAAAGTCGGTCGTCTTGAAAATGCGGCTGATCGGAATGGCGGGAGAACCGGCGGCGATCGCCTTGCGGCTGATGGGCTTTCCTGTTTCGGGATCGATGTGGACTTCCTTGGCCTCGCCGAACAAGCGTGTGATCTCGGCAATATGGTCGTCGCTCAACTCCTTGCGTTTGCTGCCGAGACTCTTTCGCATCTTCTGCCACATCGCACTGGCGTCGATCAACTGAATTTTGCCCTTACGGTTGGCGGGCTTGCGGTTGGTCACGATCCAGATGTAGGTGCTGATGCCGGTGTTGTAGAACATGTCGGTCGGCAAGCCGATGATGGCTTCCAGTAAATCGTTCTCCAGCACGTAACGGCGAATCTCGCTTTCCCCGCTCCCCGCGTTGCCGGTGAACAGGGGCGAGCCGTTCAGGACAATGCCAAAGCGACTGCCGCCGTCTTTGGTTGGTCGCATCTTGGATATCAGATGCATCAGGAACAGCAGCGAACCATCGCTGACTCGCGGCAGTCCGGGGCCGAAGCGTCCGTTGAAACCGTCCTGCTGATGCTCCTTCGTGATCGCCTTCTGGATCTTCTTCCATTCAACGCCAAATGGCGGATTGCTCAACATGTAGTCAAACTGTTTGCCCGACAGGCCATCGTCGGACAACGTGTTGCCGTGGATGATGTTGCTGATGTCCTGACCCTTGATCAGCATGTCGGCCTTGCAGATCGCGTACGACTCGGCATTCAGCTCCTGGCCGTACATCACCAGCCGAGCATCCGGGTTGTGACTGCTCAGATGATCCTCGGCCACCGACAACATGCCGCCGGTTCCGGCAGTCGGATCGTACAGCGAGCGGACGATGCCGGGCTTGGTCAGTGCGTCGTCGTCTTCGATGAACAGCAGGTTGACCATCAGCCGAATGACTTCTCGCGGCGTGAAGTGTTCACCGGCGGTTTCGTTGGAGAGTTCGGCGAACTTGCGGATCAGTTCTTCAAAGACGTGCCCCATCTGCTCGTTGCTGACAACTTCGGGGTGCAGGTCGATGGTGGCGAACTTTTCGGTGATCAGATACAGCAAGCTGGCTTTGGCCAGCCGTTCGACCTGGGTGTGAAAGTCGAAGCATTCAAAGATGTCCCGCACCGCTGGCGAGAATGCCTGAATGTAAGCGAACAGGTTCTCGCGGATGTTATCCTGATCGCCCATCAACTTCTTCATGTCCATCGGCGACGTGTTGTAGAACAACTGCCCGGACTTCTTCAGTAGGAACGGTTCAGGGTTCAACTTGGCTGCTTCCCGCTTCTCTTTCTCCTTCAGCACGGCTTCCTTGGTCGGCTCCAGCACGCAATCCAGACGCCGGAGCACCGTGAACGGCAGAATGACCTTGCCGTACTCCGACTGCTTGTAGTCGCCCCGCAGAAGGTCAGCCACGGACCAGATAAACGAAGATAGGTTCTGTTGATTCATTAGCTGCTGTCACTTTACCCTTTCGGCCAAACCGAACACGTCCGAACTGCACCGGGAGCCCACGTCTCACGACGAATACCTAGCGCGGGAGATTATCGCCGCTGACGGACGCCCCGACAACCTTTGTCGGTGGGGCAGGTTTGCAACCTGCCGTTACAACTTTCTATCGGGCAGGTTGCAAACCTGCCCCACATCGAGCGTCGGCCGTTCCATGCCGCCATGAGACTCACTCGCCAACTCGATGCGATGGCGGACTCGGTTTTCGCTTGATAGCGAGTTTTGCCTCCGGCTTTGGTGTAGAATCGGGGCCGTCGAAGACGAACTCCCCAACCACTCGCCCTCCTTAGAAAGTGCAGCGCGATGAACAGACTTCTCAATCCGGTCCTGGCAATAACGTTGGTCTTGTTAGCGTTCGATAACGAACGGGCGGCGGCGGATGTTAAGCTCCCGGCGGTGCTCGATAGTCACATGGTGCTGCAACGCGAGATGCCTTTGCCGGTGTGGGGCTGGGCGGATGCCGGCGAGAAGGTGACCGTGACGCTTGGCGAGCAGTCGGCGAAGGCTACGGCCGATGAGAAGGGGAATTGGCGAGTCACGCTGCCAGCCATGAAGGCCGACGGCAAGGCGCACACGCTGACCGTTCAAGGCAAGAACGAGATCTCGCTCGAAGACATCTTGATCGGGGATGTGTGGGTGGGTTCCGGCCAATCCAACATGGAATGGCAGCTGACGAACACGAACGATGCCAAGGAGGCGATTGCCGCGGCGAACCATCCGAACATTCGCCTGCTGCACGTGCCGAAGGTTCAGATGCCAGAGCCCGCCACCGATGTGGAAGCCAAATGGATGGTCTGCACGCCCGAAACGGTGCCGGCTTTCTCGGCGGTGCTGTACTACTTCGGCCTCAAACTGAGCGAAGAAGTCGATGTGCCGATCGGCTTGATCAACAGCTCCTGGGGCGGTTCGCCGATCGAACCTTGGACGATCGCCGATGGAACGTCGGGCGGCATGTACAACGGGATGATTGCCCCGCTGCAGCCGTTCGCGATTCGCGGCTCGATCTGGTACCAAGGCGAAACCAACGTGCTCGCAAAGAATGGTTTGGCCTACTACAACAAGATGAACGCCTTGATCACTGGCTGGCGTAACTCGTGGGGCCAGGATCTGGCCTTCTACTTTGTTCAGATTGCTCCTTGGTCCGGCCGTTACGAACCGGGACAACTCCCCGCGTTGTGGGAGGCTCAAGTTGCGAGCCTGAAGATTCCTGGCACCGGGATGGCGGTGACAACGGACTTGGTTGACAACATCGCCGACATTCACCCACGCAACAAATTGGACGTCGGCAATCGACTTGCCCTGTGGGCGCTGGCGAAGTCTTACGGCAGAAGCGATATCGTCTACTCCGGGCCGTTGTACAAGTCGATGAAAGTCGACGGCAATCGGATTCGAGTCGAGTTCGCCCACGCGGGTGACGGGCTTGAGTCGCGTGACGGCAAGCCTTTGAAGGAGTTTCAAATTGCTGGAGCCGACGGAGAATTCGTCGAAGCGTCGGCCGAGATCGATGGCAAGTCTGTGGTTGTTTCCTCTGACCAAATTGCCGAGCCGAAGCGAGTTCGATTCGGCTGGCACAAGCTCGCCAATCCGAATCTAGTCAACAGAGCCGCCTTGCCGGCGTCCCCTTTTCAAACGGACGACTGGCAAGGTGGGACCGGCGAATAGTGTTGGGATCGTAGTAGCTGACTTTGCAAGAACTCATCTATCTTTGCCCAAGAAGTCGACAAGTGTTGCGCGTCAATTAGGCAAGGCCGCTCTGCGTCTTGGTGAAGTCGCGGCGAAAGATGGCGATAGCCGATTGCAATCTGGCGTGTTTTGCCTATCATGCTCGTTCCTTTCCGTTCTCTGGCACAGTGATTGCGTTAGGAGACGGAACCGTAGGCGGCGGCGCTCGGCCTCTGATGGATTGCCGAGTGTTGGTAGCGGACGACGATTCTTCACACCCGTCGTCGTCCGACTTCCTCTGCCTTGGCGTGCCGAACACGAGGATGTGTTCCGGCGAGGAGGTTGCACGGACCGCTCCGACAAACTCGAGCCCCAGCGGGTTTGACGACCTGTGTCGTAACAGTGCAAATTCACAACTGACATACCGATTGCGAAGTGCTAAGGGAGAAAGAAGAAAGATGAGTAAGACCAAACTTGAGTACATCTGGCTGGACGGTTACAAGCCCACGCAAAGCTTGCGATCGAAGACGAAAGTCGTCAAAGACTTCGACGGTTCGTTGGAGGCATGCCCCCAGTGGGCGTTTGACGGCAGTTCGACGGAACAAGCTCCGGGCGGCGCGTCCGACTTGCTGCTGCTACCGGTCGCACTGTTTCCCGATCCGGGTCGAAAGAACTCCTACCTCGTCATGAGCGAAGTGTTGAACGCCGACGGCACGCCACACGAATCGAATGGCCGGTCCACGATCGACGACGATGACGATGATTTTTGGTTTGGCTTCGAGCAAGAGTACTTCTTGTGGGACGCCGAGCACAATCTGCCGCCAGGCTTTCCGCCCGGTGGTTATCCGGCACCGCAAGGTCCTTACTACTGCTCGGTCGGCGCGAAGAATGCGTATGGCCGCCCGATTGTCGAAGAGCATCTCGATTTGTGCCTCGAAGCGGGTCTCAACATCGAGGGCATCAATGGCGAAGTGGCTGCCGGTCAGTGGGAATTCCAGTCGTTCGCGAAGAGTGCCAAGCGTGCTGGTGACGAGACTTGGGTCGCCCGTTATCTGCTCGAGCGAACCGCCGAGAATTTCGGTTACGCAATTAACTGGCACCCGAAGCCGCTTGGTCCCACGGATTGGAACGGCTCGGGCATGCACGCGAACTTCTCCAACACGACGCTGCGCACCTGCGGCAGCAAGGACACTTACGACAAGATCTGTCAGGCGTTCGCGCCGCGTGTGAAGGAACACATCAGCGTCTATGGTGCTGACAACGAGCAGCGTCTGACGGGTCTCCACGAGACACAAAAGATCGATCAGTTCAGCTACGGTGTGGCGGACCGAGGCGCTTCGATTCGAATTTCCATCGCGACGGTTCAGGCCGGCTGGAAGGGGTGGCTGGAAGATCGCCGCCCCGCGTCGAACGCTGATCCTTACAAAGTTGCTGCGGAGATCGTCAGAACTGTAAAAGGCGTGAGACTCTAAACAGCAACAACGTACGCAAGGATGCGAGATGCCGCCCCAGGGCGTCATCGATTCCTTCTGGTTGACGGATCACGAACGGCTGCCCGAGCGATCGGGCAGCCGTGTTGTGCTTCTTGTCGACGCTGCCGCGCGAGACGTCCGGCATTCGGCTTGCTATAACACACGTGGTTCCCCGCGTTGATTGTCCCGGAGACGAACGATGACTCCTCGAGAAGTACTCGCCCTGTGTCGCGAAAAGGATGTGAAGGCCGTTGATTTTCGTTTCATGGACTTCCCCGGATTGTGGCAGCACTTCACGATCCCCGTCCGCCGACTGACCGAAGACGTGTTTGAAGACGGACTCGGCTTCGACGGTTCCAGCATCCGTGGCTGGCAAGCGATCAACGAGAGCGACATGCTCGTCGTGCCGCAAGCGGAAACGGCTTTCATCGATCCGTTCACCACGCTGCCGACGCTGTGCATGATCTGCAACATTCAAGATCCGATCACGCGCGAAGACTACTCGCGCGATCCGCGGAACGTCGCCCGCAAAGCCGCGAACTACCTGAAGAGCACCGGCATCGCCGACACGGCCAACTTCGGGCCCGAAGCGGAGTTTTTCATCTTCGACGACGTCCGTTTCGATCAGAATGCTCGCGAGGGTTACTATCACGTCGATAGCATCGAAGGGGAATGGAATCGAGGCCGGGACGAGCAGCCGAACCTCGGCCACAAGTTGCGGTACAAGGAAGGCTACTTCCCGGTGCCGCCGGCGGATCAGATGATGAACATCCGCAACGAGATGATGCAGACGATGATCGATTGCGGCCTCGACGTCGAATGCCAGCACCACGAAGTCGGCACCGCGGGTCAATCCGAAATCGACCTCCGCTTCAACGAACTCGTGAAGATGGCCGACGACGTGGTGCTCTACAAGTACATCGTCAAGAATGTTGCGGCCCGCAACAACAAGACGGCGACGTTCATGCCCAAGCCGATCTTCGGCGACAACGGCAGCGGCATGCACACGCACGTGTCGTTCTGGAAAGACGACGAGCCGCTGTTCGCCGGCAGCGGGTATGCCGGGCTCAGCGACATGGCACTGCACGCGATCGGCGGACTGCTGCGTCACGCGCCGGCGCTGTTGGCGTTCACGAATCCAACCACGAACAGCTACAAGCGTCTGGTTCCCGGCTACGAAGCGCCGGTCAATCTCGCCTACTCGCAACGCAACCGCTCGGCGGCCTGCCGCATCCCGATGTACAGCCCTAGCCCCAAGTCAAAACGAGTTGAGTTCCGCTGTCCGGACCCGAGCTGCAATCCGTATCTCGCCTTCGCCGCCATCACGATGGCCGCGATCGACGGTATTCAAAACAAGATCAGCCCCGGTGATCCGCTTGATAAAGACATCTACGATCTCGAACCCGAAGAAGCCGCGAACGTGGCGACAACTCCCGGTTCACTCGACGACGCGCTCGATGCTCTCGCGGACGATCACGATTTCCTGCTTCGCGGCGACGTCTTCACACCCGATGTCATTTCGACTTGGATCGCCTACAAGCGGAAGCACGAAGCCGATGCGGTTCGCTTGCGACCGCATCCGTATGAGTTCTGCTTGTACTACGACATTTGACGCCAGTAGATCACTTCCGCCGGAAGTGATCCACCAAACACATCAGTGTTTGCAAGTACGGAACGGTCACGCTCGGCGAGCGTGACCTACTTTCAAGACAACAGCTAAC
This sequence comes from Planctomycetota bacterium, assembly GCA_027622275.1. GTDB lineage: Bacteria > Planctomycetota > Planctomycetia > Pirellulales > Pirellulaceae. The sequence goes on from JAQBZB010000013.1 coordinate 9,037, forward strand.
AAGTCGTCGCCAACACGCCGCCCTCCGCCAGCTTCTGCATGCGGCACGAGTCTGTCAGGACGCGCGTCCATTCTTGAACGCTCGCGCTGCACAACTTGTCCTCGGCGGCCAGCATGGCGTTGACGATGCGATCGAGGATCTCTCGTTCGGTGGCTCGGGCGATCTTGGCGATGCGAGTTTGCTTGTCATCCATGATTGTTGCTCCTCGTTAGATTTTGTCGTGCTGAAGTCGCACGGTGGAAGTGATTCGTTGACGTCCTACAACCATCGCAACTGGGATGCCAAACGGAGCATGCGAAACAACTGGACTGGCGAGTTGTCTGTGCAAACGGTTGATTTTACAGACTTTCGCCGGAATTTCTGCCTTTCCTCGGCGAACGCAATAGTCGAATCGAAACGGGGATCCGACGAACGAATTGCAAACGGCTTTGTAGTTGTGACAAGAGCTGTCGCTGAAAGTTGAGAATCTGGAGATGATATCGTGATTTCTTGTCAAATGAACTAAAGATGCTGCACGCTCGTGCCGGTAAACGATTGGAAGGAGAGCGGCGAGGGGCGAACTGCCGCGCTAGATCGATGACAAACTCAGTGCCTCCGTCAGCGAATCCAATACCGTAGCCACTTCCTCGACCCGTTTCGCGACTTCGTAGCTCCAATGGCCGTGATTGCCGTCGGCATTGACGGCGGCGACCCAACGCTTCGCGGCGGATGCCTTCACTTCTTCCAATGGATCCCAGCCCTTCGTCTCCAGGATCAAGAAACGTGGTTCATCCGTGTTGAGGCGAATGATGAAGTCGGGTAGGTAGTCGTGCCGCTGGCCGTTGTGCGTGTAGGGGATGAAGAAACCGAGACCCGCATTCTTGACGAAAGCGCGAACCATATTGTGGCGATCAATGAGGTAGGCAGCTTGCTGTTCCCACTGTTTCGTGTCGGCCACCACGTAGTTGACGTGGCTCCTGGTGGTTTCACGCACGTCCTTGGTCGTCCAGTAGTCGACGTCCGCCGTCGATCCAAGACCGCGATGGCTCTCAAATTTGGGCAGTTCCAGATCGGTCTCATCATTCCCCAACGGCACGATCGCACTGGTCAGCCGTTCGACCATCCAACCATAGTAGGGCGACAAGAAAGCGTCCTTCTTGTCGGCGGGCTTCAGCGGCAGCACTTTCCGGTCAACATACGCTTGGACGATTTGCACGAACTGCGGAAAGAGAACGTGCGGCGGAACCTCGCACGTGGGCTGCGAGTGATAGTCCTTCGTCAACGACCGCGCCATTTCAAAGACCAGTTCCTGCAACCGCTTGCCGTCGCGAAACGATTTCAAAGTGACGTCGTCGATCCGGCCGGGGCCGCTCAGCGACATTCGCCCTTCGTTATTGACGTTCAAGCCTTTCATTTCGACTTCCGGCGGGATTCGACCTGGTTCGATGTACAGCGGCGGCAGACGGTCCCCATCGACCGAAATGCCATTGCGGACAGATTGCGTATAGCCATCGACTCGGGGGAATTGAATCTCCAAGTCCGCTCGCTCGGGCAGCGCCATGACGTGATGCCGTTTCGGGCTGGGCGGTTGCGGGCCGGTCGGATTCGCCTTGAACGGAATCACTTCAAAGGGAACGCCAAAGATTTTTGCGACTTCCTCGGACAGTCTATCCTCGGCGTCGGGTTCGTAACTCGCCCGGCGCAGTCCGCGGCCGACCACTTGTTCGCAAAGGAGCTGGGACATGAAAGGCCGCAACCCGACGATGTGTGTGACCGTGTTGCAATCCCAGCCTTCGGTCAGCATCGCCACGCTGACAATGCAGCGCACATCGCGGCCGGGAGGATGCAGCGGTTTGTCAAGCTTCTTTGCCAGCTCTTCGAAGCCCGCCGGATAGACCGCTCGCCCCTGAGTGTCCCGCGGCCACTCCATCCGTCCAACCACATCCAGCGTAAACCGCATCCAGCGATCCGCATCGGTTTGTGAAGTATCGCTCAAGTCCGCATCGCCGACTGCTTTGGAATCGAAGCGCACGGTTCGTTGTTGTCCGTTATTGAGGAACCCTCGAACTTTCAGCGACGGAATGCCCGGCGGCGGATTGTTCTCGCCAATCCATTCGTAGATCACCTTGGCGAGCTTCGTATTCTTGCAGACGATGATAAACACGGGCGAGCGTCGGTCTTCGGAATTGGCCTCCCACTCGTCGCACAAGTCCTGCCACAGCCCGGCGAGCATCGCGATCGGGTGATGAGCGAACTTCAAGATCGCTTCGGGTTTTGGATCGGCGCGGCGGCCACCTCGCTCGGAAGGAGTCAGTTGAGGCAAGATCCAATGCCAAATGTTGAAGTAGCCCGGAATGTTGGCACCCGTCGTATCACGCACCGCCAACTGCGGAATCTTCACGAGCCCAGATTCGATCGCGTCGATCAATCCAAAGTCGCTGACAACCCAAGGAAACGGCCGGTTCGTATCCTTGCCGGCTCGGCCAAGAAAATACGGCGTCGCGGACAAGTCGATACAAAAGTTGATTCCCCGCAGGCGGTTGACCTTGTCCAAGCCCTCGATCCAAACGGTCGCGCCTTTCACAAACTCGGCGGCGACGACATCGTCCCCCAGCACTTCGTCGATTGTCAGCTCTTCGTCATCAGCCTCTTCGGCGTGAATGCGGTAGGCGTGATGGGCCTCGTCGTTCATGACCAGAATGTTCTTCTTGCCGCCCACTTCTCTCAACAAGTCGTTGACGATCTTCGCATCGCTTTCGACATAGCGAGTCGACTGGCAATAAACCTTCTTCAGCTTACCGCTCTTGTCGCGTTGCTCTTCCAGCACTTCCAACATGCCAGCGTCAAGCTGCCGGCGGAAATCTTCTTCCGTGAGATAACGGCTACCGCGCGCCGTCGTCGTCTTAGGCCCAATGTTGATCAGCTCGCGAGTCACAACGCGCTTGCCCGTCTTGATGACCTTCGAGCTGACACCGCCGACTTGCGATGTCTTCGGCTCTAACACGTGCCAGTTAGTGACGATCACATTGCCGCGCGTCAAGTCGCTGCGCATGTGCGGCGGCACCAGATCGCGAGTCACGTACAAGCTCGCGTCACCCCGCTCGGGGTCCAGTTCGGACAGCCGGTCTCGAATCGTTACGTTCGGACAGATGATCAACACGACGTCCGAGAACCGTGCATCGCCGGGATCGTTCAGTTTATTGAGAATGCTCCACGCGGCCAGCATCCCCATGACCGTCGTCTTCCCCGCACCAGTTGCCATCTTGCAGGCATAGCGGAGAAATCCTGCGGCGTCTTGTCCGGCGGGAATCTGCTCGCGGGGAATCTGCACGCCTTGTTTGAAATCCGCGCGGGCTTCGGTCAGAAAGATGATTGTCTCGACCGCTTCCAATTGAGCAAAGAACAGTCGCCACCGCCGTCCATCCCTTCGCCACCAGTGGAGCAGTTCGAGCGTAATGCGGCTGGCACCTGGATAGCCTTCGTCGCGCCACGCCTTCACGCGTTCACGAATCCGGTTCACCATCAACAGTCCAATTTGTAGTGCCGGAGCGCGGCCGAACTTGTCCGGCTTCGTCTTCGGATCACGATAGTAGTACATCGCCTTCCGCCGGCCCTTCGCACGAACGGGCTCTTTCCCCTCTTCGATCAGCCAATATTCTGCCGGCTCGTCATAAGGCGAATTCAGGATCGGGTTGGCAACTTCGTAACCGCTCATAAGTTGAAAGCCTTCTGGATCAGGTCCAACTTCTCTTTCACTTCGGGATGGATTTCGTCAGGCGTCATCACCGCAGCGATCTGGAAGAATTCGGTATAAGGCATGCCGGCCAATCCCGCTGCGTCCAATGCTGGTGGAATGAGATTGGTGCGAGCTTTTGTCGTCTTCAAGAAATCGAGGTCGCGAAGCGGATCGTTCATGAACGCCGGCGGCCAATTCTCTTGGAAATAAGTCTGCAAGTCGCGGAGATGGGGTGCGGCGGCGGTCGGAGAGCCAACTTTCTCTCCGACGAATCGCGCGATCGCGGTAGGGTGGAACAAATAGCTTTCAATCTCGTACCGATTCCATCGCAATCTCTGAAATCCGGTCCCAGTGATAGGTTGTGACTGAATGTGCGAATGGGCATCACCGTCAACGAGTTCGAGTCCCGGCAACGAATCGTTGATCAGCAGCAGTTTGTCGTAATAATCTCGCGACTTGATACCGCTTGCTCCCACCCGGTGTTCGGTCACGTAACTCTTGGTCAGAATTCGATTGGTTTCCAAGAGCTTGACTAGCGGGTGTCCGAGTGTTTTCGCCCATGCCAAGAGAATGTCGCGATCGGTGTAGTCTTCCGTGAACAGCACGCCCAGTGAGTCTTGCGCAAGCATCACGTCCATATTGGTCAGCACGCGCATCGCTTCCGCCAGCCGAGTTCGATCGGCAACGCTGTTCAGTAGCTGCGGTTTGTTAAACAACATGCACAACTGCTCCGGTGCGACCGAGTTGATAATCACCTCGGAGTGTGTGGCGATGATGAGCTGGGACTTCTGCGCGATCGCTACGGCTTGAAGCTCGTGATAGATCGAATCTTGTAGCAGCACGTGCAAGTGAGCATCCGGTTCATCGAGCAACAGCACGGAGGCGGGACGGGCATGCAGGAATGTCAACAGCATCAGGACTTGCTGAAAGCCGCTGCCGGCGCTGGCAATGTCAAAGCGCGGCCCGCCCGCGTTGACTTTGTACTCCGCTACGATATCAGCGACCGTCGCATCGGGAGGCAGTAGCGTGAATCCAAACAGGCGTTGTATACCGGCAACCAGACTCTCCCAGGAGTTCCCTTCGTGCGCCATCACGAGGAGGTTCCTCAAGACATCGCCCGGCTTTCCTTGCCCGAGCAATTGTTGAATCTTCGGCTCGCGATAGACCGGTTCGTCGGTCGAGAGTCCGGTCATGGATGGAACGTAGACCGCCGACGGTTGAAGTTCCCTTAACTTCCCAGGGGCAGCGTCCGGAAGCGGCCGAACGTAGATTTGCTCGGTGCTATCCGCGCGAAGCTCCATCGTCACCGTGCTACCGTCGAGAAACTTTATTTCGATCTCGATCGTTCCTTCGTACTGGCGATCCTTCCAGAGCAGGTCGAAAGCTTTCAACGGGACTGAATAGAACGCCGGGCGGCTGATTGGCACTTTCGTGTAATGTCCGCCGTGACGTTGGAAGTCGTTTCGTCGCCTCCATTGATCCAGCGCAAACGCGAATGTGGCAATCGCCTGTAGCAACGTCGTCTTGCCGCAGTTGTTCGGGCCGGCAACGACGACGTGTCCAGGGATGGAAAATGTGACTTCTTCAAACCGCTTGAACCGGCGGATGGTGACTTCGCGGATCATTTCGACTTGCCCTCGCTCAAATCCTTGACCACCATCAACTCGTTCCCGCGATCGTCGATCACTTTCACGGCGATCTTGTTGTGCTCGCCGGGTTCGAACGGGGCGCTCAGCGTGCCGGCCAAGTGGTCCCAGACGCTGTCGTCGTGCGTGCCCTTCAACGCTTTGCGGATGCTGTCCCAGGCGCGAGTCCGAGGAAAGAACGCTTGGCAAACATGAAAACACATGTCGTTGTAGTCCGTATCGAGCAGCCACGCCGGGACATCGTTGCCGGGGCGGTTGTCGACGTCCAGCGTCGTCGGGTCGAAAACGTCCATCCCCAACAGCTCGACTTGCAGCTTGGGATCTTTCTTGCCGCCCGTGCGATGCAGCTTCACGTCGGGCAGGCCGCAGACGCTGAAGATCTGGCTGCTCCGCATGTTCTTCAGCAGGTCGCCCATCATCAGGTCCGGTGTGGCTTGGACGTAGGTGGCCGGAATCCCCGCAATCGCGTCGGCATGTTCGATGAACTCGCGGGCCTTCGGCTGGATCGCAAAGCCGATCACGTACAAGTGCGTATAGCTCTTGGCGCTGGCTTCGCGAGCCGCTTCGAACACCAGCTTCTCGCTGACCGCGCCGTTCTCGGGTCCGAACACGAACCCGACCGGTTCCGTGGCGTAAGCTTCCAGCTTGCGGTCCTCTGGCAAGCTGGAAGCTTGCCCCACGACCAGCGCCTCGGCGGACAGCGACAGGGTTTTGGCGGGCTTGCGGAGATTGTGCAGTTGGATGGTTCGATTGCCGGACAGCCGCAGCATGGGACTGCGGCGGAGGATCTCGATCATCCGTTCTTCAAAGTTGGCATGTTCGACGGCGTGGCTGGTCGAGCCATCCGGCTGGCCGTCGCCATCCAAATCGACCGGCGTGGGAATCGTCGCCTCGACACAGAACGGCCCCGCCACCCGCGTGACTTTCTTTTCTTGCTCGGGGCGGTCGACCAAGACTTCTTCCTTGGGCGGCTCGTTGTTGGCGATGCTCTTAAGCGTGATGTGCGGCACCAACCCGCCGACCTCTTCGCCTTTCTTGTTTTGCTTCCGCTTGTAGACGAACCCGCCCGACGGCCCGCGCGATTCGTCTTGCAACTGATACCAAGGAAAAGTCGCTATCAGCAGCCGCTGGCGAGCCAGCGCGAGCGGAACGCGGCTGGTATCCATCGTGATCCATCGCCGCCCCCATTGCTCGGCCACATACGCCGTCGTCCCGCTACCGCAAGTCGGATCGAGCACGAGGTCGCCGGGGTCGGTCGTCATGAGTAGGCAGCGCCGTACGACCTCGATGTTCGTTTGCACGACATACGTTTTGTCCATTCCGCTGCCTGATTGAGTGTCACTCCACAGGCTTGTCAGTTCTATTGCGGGAAAGTCATTGAGGAATCGAACGTAGCTAAGGGAATTACCTTGGATTTCCAATCGACGAGCGTTCGCGAGGTTATCCATTCCCTTCACCGTCGTCGTCCATCCGCGATTGCCGGACGGAAAGAACTCGCGTCCTTCATATGTCACTCCAAAATACATCGCAGAGCCCGGTCCCGAGGGTCGGCCCTGCCGTTGGCTTTGAAGTAGCTGTAGTCGATACGGCCTTGCGCCACTTGGAAGCGAATCGGCGTTCTTTTTTTCGTGGCGATTCAGGCGACGTCGAGTACCGTCTGGCAATTCAACGTAAGTGTAGGCGGCATCATCTCCGAATTGCCGTGACGTAAGGATTGGGTTGTACTTCAATCGTTCGATGTCCTTCGCGTACCAAACAAGGTAATCGCAAGTTCCCGCCATGTAACGAGCCGTTTGTCCGGCCGTCTTCTTGAAAGTAATCACAGCGACGGAATTAGCCGACCCAAAAACTTCGTCCATCACCTCGCGCACATGATGCACGTTCTCATCGCTAATCTGCACAAAAACGCTTCCACTCGGATGCAGCAACTCCCGCGCAACTTGCAGCCGGTCACGCAAGTACGTCAAATACGAATGCAGCCCCAGCTCCCAGGTGTCGCGATAGGCTTGCACCATCTCGGGCTCGCGGGTCATGTCGTCGTCGTCGCCGTGCTTGACGTCGCGGCGGCGGACGAAGGGCTGGAAATTGCTGCCGAACTTGACGCCGTAGGGCGGGTCCATGTAGATCATTTGGACTTGCCCGCCAAGTCCTTCGTAGTGGACCAGCGAGTTCATCACGACCAGCGAGTCGCCCAGGATCATGCGGTTGACCCAATCGTCCTGGAACTCGTACGCCTTGAGGATCTGGTCGGTGATCGGATGCTGGGGATCGGCGAAGAAGTCCAGCAGCAGTTGATCGGCCCCCGCCTGCTTCCGCTTGTGCCCGGTCAGCGTTTCGATGATCGCCTCGGTGCTCAGCCGCTCGTGAACGAACAGCGGCAAGGTCAGCACGTCGAACGACAACCGCTCGGCCTTGCCCGCCCAATTTAAAAACGGCGCGCCCAACCGCCGCAGCTTCCCCGCCGCCGACTCAAGCCGCGTCTGAACCGCTTGCAGCTGCTGGCTCAATCGCGACGATGCGTCCGCATCCAGTTCGCCTTGCAGTTGTGCGGTCAGTGCGTTCAACTCGGCCGAGGCATCCAGCACTTCGGCGATCCACCGCTCGCCTTCCTCGCGGGCCGGATTCTGGCCGTCCCATTGCAGTTCGGGAGCCAGCGACGAATCGTAGCGGTAGGTGGTGGGCGGCTTCTTCTTTTTGAATTGCGACTGCGTCCCCACATCCGGCCGCGCCACCGCCTTGGTCTCGCGGTGCTGATAGCTCTCGGTCAAGCCTTTTGCCGATTTCTTTTTCGCCATACGCCCGGCTTTCCCTGATTCAAACGCGCCACGAGGTGACTTCGCGGTTTAGAAGGCTACAGGATACCAAATGACGCGGTAGTGTGGGCGAGGGACGGAAATAGAAGTAGGCCGGAACAAGTCTGCGCAGTTCCGGCATCAGCCAAACGTCACATGCCCGCCGGAACTGCGCAAAGCCTTGTTCCGTCCTACTCGACTACTCGACGGGTTTCAGCAGCCCAACCGGGACGTAGAACTTGGCGTACCGCTTGCCGTCGGTGTAGCGGATACCGCGACTGTCTTCGACCAACACAGTTGCGCGTTTCGTGATGCGATTGACGACACCGACATAATGCTGACCGTCGACTCGAAACGAGACTCGGCTGCCCGCTTTGACGCCGAACTTGGTGAGCGCACGCTCGCGCGGTGTGATCAGCTGGTGCGTGTGTTCGGTGTGGCTGAAGAAGCGATTGGCGATCGATTGAAAGCGCGGGGCCGAGCAGCTTGAGTTCTTCCAGAGCATGAACTCGATGAGATGCACCAGCTCGTGCTCGAAAATTCGTTGCAGCGATTCCAGCCGGTCGCGACACTCGATGCCGCTCATCACGATCGGCCGATCAACGTCGTGAAACGTCTGGAACAGCAGCGTCGTCGAGACCGCAATTTCGTATTCGGTTGTCACTTCTTTGGTCCGGCGATCACGATGCTGCAAGCGCGTCGCCTTGCCGGCGGATTGCGTCATCCGTTTCGAGAGCCGGAAGCGGAGCGGAGCGGAGCCCAAAGCTTGGCGACAGCCCCCGGCGAAGAACCGTTCGTCGTACAAGTCGAACAAGCGTTCCAAGTCAGCTGGATGAATTGACTTGAAATTCCCCGCCTCCAGATATTTGGAATGGCGGAGCGTCTCGTCGTAGATGCTGCGCGTCCTCGCGGTAATTGTTTCGGGAGCCACTCGTTCCCGCTCGATCGTCTGTTGGAGTTCCATTTCCATGAGCATCCGGTTCCGCCTCGTGCTGGCAATTCTAGCGAGAGTATAGAGTCATCGGTAGAACTCCGCAGCGCGATTCATTTATTGAAGCTGGACAAAGTCCTCAATTTGAACAACTGAATGCCCCTGTGGTAGGAAGCGGAGCGCTGGATTTCACGAAATCCATCTGCTAAAACAGTCGCTACCGCTTTGCTTTGAAAAGGGGGGTAGCGATGTTGGATCGGTTTGATCTCTATCACAAGTGGCTGGGCATCCCGCCACATGAACAGCCGGCGAATTATTATCGCTTGCTGGGCCTTGAGCTGTTCGAAAGTGACCTCGATGCGATCGAGTGTGCGGCGGATCGATTGATCAAGTACGTTCGTGACGTCGCGACCGTCGAGCAACGCCAACCCGCGCGGGAAATACTCGACGAGTTATCGGCCGCCAAACGCTGCTTGCTGAACGTCGAGCAGAAGCAGGCTTATGACGCCGGGCTCCGAGCGGGGCGGGCGGCGACGCACTCGAAGCGAACGGAGCCCGCGCGGAAGACGGAAACACCGGTCGCGGTGCATGTCACTGCGATCGATCCCAAGCCGCGAACGGTGCCGCACCGTCAGCCGACATCCGAGCAACCGTCGCGACGTTTGATCGTCATTGCCGCGGCGATCGCCTTGGTTGTCGTGAGTGGACTTTGCTTCGTGTTCCTGCGCGGCAACTCCGCGCCGACGAAACAAGCCGCTGAGATTTCCGAAGTTTTAGAAACTTCGGAAATCTTGCAGCAGAGCGACGTCTCCCCGAGCGCAGCCACGGCGCGAACGGCCACTACGCCAGACCGCGAAACGCCTGAGCACACAGCTGAAACGATCGTTCCTAAAGTGGAGAAGCCCGCGGCGGAGCCACCGTTGCCGGAGTTTGTGAGTCAAACGCCGGTGCCGGAACCGGCGAGCAATAGCGCGGAACCGAATGCGAAGCCGAGCGAGACAGCAGCACCGACCGAGCCGGAAGAGACGACAGAAGCCAAGTCTGAGAGCGAGCCTTCCGCCGAGCCCGTAGTCGCCGCAACCAGCGAGCGAGGTGGGCTCCTTCGAGAAGTGTGGACGAACGTGATCGGAAACAAAGTTGAGGAGTTTGTGCAGTACGTCGCCGAGCATTCCGAGCCGAATCAAACGGACACGATCGATCGATTTGAGCCGCCCGAGGACTTCGGCGACCAGTACGGACAGCGGCTGCGCGGCTACCTGCACCCACCGACGACCGGCAGCTACGAGTTTTCGATGCGGGCGAATGCGGAAGGGTGGCTCTACGTCAGCACGGATGCGACGCCGGAGAACAAGCGGCGCGTGGAACCGGGAACAAAGATCGAACTTGAAGCGGGCCAAGCTTACTACGTCGAGGCCTTTCACAAGGAGAGCACGGGGCGGGACTATTTGAGCATCGGCTGGACGCTGCCCGATGCCACGGAAGAGAAGCCGATTCCGGGCGAACGATTGTCGATTCGTTATCGCGTCGCGCCGCGGCACGAATCGGAGTTCGTCGTGCTGACGCCGCTGTCGGCCGAGTCGTCGTTGGGCACGAAGTTGGACTTGCTGGACGACGGTGTGATCGCGGCGACGGGCCCGTCGAGCGACAACGAGACTTATCGGCTGACGTTCGAGTCGGAGATGGAGACGATCACGGCAGTGCGTCTCGAAGCGATCCCGCACGAAAGTTTGCCTGCATCGGGACCGGGACGCGGGATCGGCGGCCGGTTTGCACTGGCGGACTTGTCCGTGACGGTGGCGAGTCGCGTTGCGCCCGACGCAGCGCAACCGTGGAGCTTCGCATCGGCAGTCGACGACGCGGGACATGACTTGCGCCGCATCGTGGATGGTGATGAGAAGACCGTCTGGCGAGCGCCGGGGCGGGGCGAGCCAGCGGCCGTCGCGCTGATCGTTCAAGATCCAACGTCGTTCACGGATGGCACAACGGTAAAAGTCGAAGTGCAGCAGCGAGAAGCCGTGGGCCGCTTTCGCCTACTCGCGACGTCGGCACCCGATCCGCGATCGGCACTGCGCCCGTCCGGAACGATCGGCGATGGGGCTTTATACTCGCTGTACGTGAACCTCGGCGGCGATGACTTCACCGCGCCGGACGGTGTGCGCTGGCGCGCGTCGAAGCGGTTCGACAACGAAACATTCGGCCACGAAGGCGGCCGAGGCGTGTCGGAAGATCTGATCGCGAACAAGGTGCAAGGTACGGCGCAACGAGGCATCGCCGCGTTTCGGGCAGTCGTCCCCGCTGGAGCTTACGAGGTGACGCTGTATTTCTGCGAGTATTGGTCGACGACACCGAGCAGTCGAAGGTTCGCCATCGCCGTGGAACAGCGCGTGGTCGAACCGAACTTCGACCTCTTCCGGTTTGCCGGAGGAATGGCGAAACCCCTGGTGTACCCAATCCGCAACTGCGTCGTGCAGGATGGCCGTTTGGATGTCGAGTTTCGCGAGGCAGGCGACGGAGCATCGACGATCCTGAACGCCGTTCGCATCCAACAGGTCCGATAGCATGACTCGACCCGATGAACTTGACCGTACGAAGCTGCACTAAACGATTCAGTTCAGCGTCACTCCGCACCCATTCACGTTCGGATACCGGCAATACCCCTGATCGATCGTGACTCCCGTGGCGATGTCATGGGCGAGCAGCAGCGCCCCGTCCATGTCGACGTAATCGAGCAAAGGCAATAACTGGGCAATCGCCGAGATGCCGACGGTCGATTCCGTCATGCAGCCAACCATCACCTGCAAGCCGAGTTCGCGAGCCTCGTCAATCATGCGGCGAGCTGGTGTGAGACCGCCGCACTTTACGAGCTTGATATTGATGCCGTGAAAGCGATTGACACAGCGCGGGACATCCGTTTCGACGATGCAGCTCTCGTCGGCGATCACGGGCAAGGCGGATTCGCGGTAGACGCGCTCCATCGCCGCGGCTTGGTCCGCCGGCAGCGGCTGCTCGATGAACTCGACATTCAACGGTTTCAGGTCGTGCGAGTTGCGAATCGTCTCCTCGACCGACCAACCGCAATTGGCGTCGACTCGAAATCTTGATGCGGTGTGCTCCCGCAAGGCTCGCACAATGTCGAGATCATGCCGCGTGCCGAGTTTGATTTTGTAGATCGGCCAATCGGGAAACTCCCGCATCTTCGCGACCATGACATCGATCTCGTCGATCCCGATCGTGTAATCGGTCGGCGGCAGGTTGTTGGCTTCGAGGCCCCACAGCCGGTAGACGGGCTGACCGAGCTTCTTGCCCCACAAGTCATGAGCCGCCTGGTCCAACGCACATTGAGCGAACGGATTGTCGTGCAATTGCGGGTGCAGCTGCTGCCACAAGGCGACAGGATCTTCGAGCGTGTGGGCTTCCAGCTCGCCGCGCACCCGCTCTAGCGCCGCCGCCATGTTCTCGAACGTGAATCCGTAGTAGTTGTTCGTCGTCGCTTCGCCGTAGCCGTGATAGCCGTCTTCTTCCAACTCGACGATCAACGTCTTTTGCACCGTGATCGATTCGCGGGAAATTGTGAAGGTATGGGCCAGCGGCAAGTCAAACTCGTGGATCTTCAATTGCATGATCTTTACCCGCCTGTTTGCGTCCAACCATCACCGCGTTTGAATTCCAGAATAGCTTCGACCAATTCGTCGGGTCCGTGCCGGATGACGTCGCAAACTGGCAAGCCGAGTTCCGCGCGGACCCGTTCTCGTTCTGCCTCCGCCTCTTCAGCACCAACACAGCGGCTGTTCATTGCGATGCCGATCACTCGCGAGGGCTGCGTGATGCTGGCCATCATCTCGTTCAGTTCGATGATCTTGGCCAGCGGCGGGATCTTGACGTGCTCGACGCCCGTCACGCGATCGCGCCCCACTTCGTAACACAAGATCATGGCTTGCGGCAAGCAGCCGTGCAGCAAGCCGAGCGTGACGGCTGAATAGGACGGATGCACTAGACTCCCTTGCCCTTCGACAATCAGGATGTCGTTGTGCTGATGCTGGAGAACCATCTTCTCGACGGCACCGCTGACGAAATCCGAGATGACCCGGTCGATCGGACAACCGTCCCCTTCGATCATGATACCGGTTTGACCGGTCGCGATGAACTTCGTCGATTGTCCACGATTTTTCAAGGCGTTGGTCAGCTCGACCGAAGTCAGCATCTTGCCGACGCTACAGTCATGCCCGACGGTCAGAACTCGCAAGCAATCGTTCCGAATGCCGACTCGCCGCGCGATGTCTCGCTCTTCGTTCTTGCGGACATCGGTCAATGTGACGCCATGCTGTTCGGCGGCGGCCACGAACTCGGCATCATCCGTCAGGAAGTCGTGCAATCCGGCGAGCACGTTCATGCCCTTTCCGATCGCTTCCAGGATGATTGCCCGCCACGGCGCGGGAATCTTGCCGCCGGGAGGAGCGATCCCGAGCAACAAGGTATTTGCGCCGGCGGCTTCGTCGAGCGACGAAACAACGGGAACATCGCCGCCAACGGCAAGCAGATCCTGCGTCGTCTTGCCCGCTTGTGTGCCATCCAGCAGCGCGACAACCTCGTCGCGTCGATAACGGATCATGCAACTCGCCGTCTTGGCGGTGTGCGGGTTGGTGTGGCCTTCGGTCAGAATGACGAGCTTGCGGCTCATGGAAGTGTTCTCGGTTTCGGTCAGGAGAGTTGTTTGCGGAAACGGGTAATACTGAGCATCAGAATCACGCAGCAGCAGATCGTCAATCCAACTACCCACGGCAGCAGGAACGTCGCTTCATAGATCGGCGACGGCATCTCGGCACGTGGCAAGGCGAATCCGGAGAGCAAGACCGACGGAAGCATGATCATAAACGCAAATTGCATGGCCTCGACCTGCGTCTTGGCCAGCGTCGAGACCAACAGCCCCAGGCCCAGTGCGGTCACCAAAAACAAGGTCGACAGCGCCAGCAACAGGACCAGGCTGCCTTGAATCGGGACGCCGAAGGCATACACCATGACCGTCAACACGATCAGCAGATCCCACAGCTGCCGACGTGCAACGGGATCGATCCCCGCCGTTGGCTCGTCGAGAAAGATCACATCGGGTTCATGAATCAACGCACAGGCCAAGGCCAGCCGCTGCTTCCAACCGCCGGACAAGATACCCGCCAATTGTCCGATGCGGTCTCCGATCGCTGTCAGCTCCAACACGGCGTCGCGCCGTTTGATGGCTTCCGAATCCGTGCGGACATCGTGGCCCAACACGGAGGCATCACCGGCGGAAGGCGGCAACACACCGCACAACATCCGAATGATCGTCGACTTGCCGCTGCCGTTGGGACCGAGCAACCCGAAGATCGTACCGCGCTGGACTTCGAACGAAACATCATCGACAGCCGTGAGGTTGCCGAATCGACGCGAAAGGCCGGTGACTGTGATGGTGCTGGACACGGATGATTCACTCCAGCCAGACATCCGCGGCCATGCCGGGTCGCAGCTTGTCGAGACCGTCCAACAGCGTGACCTTAATGCGAAACACTTGCTTCGATCGCTCTTCGGGCGTCTGCGCGTTACGGGGCGTGAATTCGGCTTGCCGCGAAATGAACGTCACCTTTCCACGAAACGAGTCGCTCGAGAAGCTGTCCGTTGTGACACGCACTTCTTGATCGAGCATGATGTTCAATCGGCTTTCCGGCACATACGCGCGGACCCACAGCGTTCGGGTGTCCATCAAGGACAATACGGGAGCACCGGCGGCGACCATGTCGCCCGGTTGCAATTCAATCGCCTCCACAACTCCATCCAGCGAGGCGCGAATCTGTAACTCGTTCAACTGAACTTCGATGGCCGCGAGCGATCCTTGAACTGCCGCGACCGCTGCCTCGGCGTGCGCGATATCTTCGGGGCGATTGCCGGCGATGAACAGCTGCAGAGCTTGTTCCCCTTCTTTCAATTCGGCGGCAGCCGCTGCGATCTCTTCGGCTCGCGACCCCTCCTCGAACAGCTTCAGCTCTTCTTCGCGGACGCGTTGAGTTTGCTCGGTAACTTTCACCTCTTCCGTCGAACGGTCGACCTCATCGCGGGATACCGAGCCGCTTTCCTGAGCGAACAAGTCTTCGAGGCGGTTGTAGGTTAATTTCGCCCGCTCGACTTGTGCCATGGCCAAGTCCCGCCGCGCACGGGCCGCGTTGATCTCTTCGACGCGCGGGCCGTCGACCAGGATCTTGTGTTTGGCCGCCAAGCGTTCGACGCGGGCTTGTGCTTGGGCGATCTCCTCCGCACGAAAACCATTCTTCAGACGCGCGAGTTCGGCTGCGCTGGCGGCGACTTGAGCGACGGCTTCCGCCTTTCTCGCGAGCAGGTCGAATTCCTCGAGTTCCACCAGCAACGTCCCCGCCGTCACCGACTCGCCCTCCTGGCAATGGACGGCCTTCACGCGCCCGCCAACCCGCGAACCGAGCCGAATCTCGTCGGCTTCGACATAGCCCGAGACCTTCAGCGGCTCGAGTCGCATCTGGCTGTAAACCAACAACGCGAGCAGCAGCGCAATGGCGATGATGCCAGCGGTAATCCGTTGAGTCATGCGACAACTTCCCAAGAAGGAAACGAGCGTCGCTATTATCGAGCCGTCAAGATGACTCGTCAAATCGTACGTGGCCGTTCGCTCCGCGAACGAGCGCATTTTCGCGGAGCGAAAAGCCACGTACGATACGACGATTGTCTTTCGTCGAACACTCTACGGTCGTGAACGAATCTGCTATAACCAACGGGGCCGTGCTTTTCCGGGTTGTGATCGTCACCTGCCACAGCACGGCGACACACTCCAGTCTCAATTGCCGCAACTATTTCAGGAAGAGCGTCGATGCAGATTGCCAAACACAAAGTCGTCAAGATCCACTTCACACTGACCGACGACGACGGGGAAGTCATCGACACCTCGGAAGGCGGCGAACCGCTGGAGTACCTGCATGGCGTCGGCGGCATCGTGCCCGGGCTGGAAAGTGTTCTCGAAGGCAAGTCGGTTGGCGATCACATCAAAGTCAGCGTGCAACCAGACGATGCTTACGGCGACCACGATGAAGACTTGCTGCACGAAGTCGCGCGGAGTCAATTCGAGGGAATCGACGATTTGGAACTCGGCTTGCAGTTCCAAGTTGATACGGACGACGGGCCAATGGTCGTGACGGTCGTCGAGATCACGGACAAAACGGTGACTGTCGATGGCAATCATGAATTGGCTGGTGTACCGTTGAACTTTGATGTTACCGTCCGCGAGATCCGTGATGCCACGCCCGAAGAGATCGCTCACGGCCACGCTCACGGTGAAGGCTGTCACGAGCACTAATCGCGAGATGCGCACAATGATTCGGCAAGGATCTGTACTCGACGACATTCGCCATCGGGCGGCGATGGCCCTGTGTTTCGTCGTGGCCATCGCATGTGTGGTTCGTGCGCAAGACGAAGAAACAACACGCCGCTTCCGCAAAGCGGTATTGATCCGTTTTGAAGGCGAGATCACGCCGCTGCTCGAACAGTTCATCTATCGCAAGCTGGATGTTGCCAAGGACCAGGGTGCCGATCTCCTGATCATCGAGATTGACAGCCCCGGAGGATATCGTGTTACAAGCGTGAATCTGGCCGAGCGCTTTCGCGATTTGGAGTGGGCTCACACAGTCGCATTCGTGCCGCGCCAAGCCTACAGCGGAGCCGCCATCGCGGCGCTCGGCTGTGACGAAATCGTGATGGCACCCGACGCGCACCTCGGCGACGTGGGGCTTATCATTGAGGGTGAAGGCGGTTTGTTTCGTCACGCCCCTGAAAAGGAGCGAAGTGTGCTGGCATTGCAAATCCGCGAACTGGCGGAAGCCAAGGGCCGGCCGCCAGCGCTGGTCGAAGCGATGGTCAACATGGACCTTGTCGTCTATCAGGTCCGCAACAAGAACACCGGCGTCGAGACGTTTCTGTCCGATCACGAGATCGAATCGTCCGATGCGCCGGGAGACTGGGCGAAGCTGCAGCCGGTTCACGAATCGCGCGAAAAGAATTTTCTGACCGTGACAGGAACTCGCGCCGTCGAATTGAAATTGGCCGAGGGAATCGCCGCAACTCGCGACGAGATCAAACTGCGATATGGCATCGAGGGCGAGTTGCTCGTCTTGAAGCCGACGGGCGTCGACACCACCGTCACGATTCTCAACATCCCGTTTGTGACGGGGTTGTTGCTGCTGGTTGGTTTGATCGCGTTGTATGTCGAGTTCAGTGCGCCAGGTCTTGGTGTTGGAGGCGTCATTGCGGCGATCTGTTTCACGTTGTTCTTCTGGAGCAAATTCCTAGGCGGCACGGCCGTGTGGCTCGAAGTCATTTTGTTCTTGCTGGGCGTGGTGTTCTTGTTGATCGAGATCTTCGTCACGCCCGGCTTTGGTTTCGCGGGTATCACTGGCATGGTGCTGATTGTCGTGTCGTTAGTCATGGCAGGGCAAGACTTCGTGATTCCAACGACGCCACGCGAGTTGAACGCCAGCTTGCAAGGGTTGGTGGTGATCGTGGGGGCAGGCTTCGCATTCGTGATCGGGGCAATTGGCGTGAGTCACTACTTCGGCACCGTTCCGATTGTCGGTTGGCTGAAACTGGAGTTACCTCGTTCCCACGACGACGACATCGATGATGACGGCAAACCAAGCTCGATCGCGGGCTCGAATCGATTTCCCGTTGGAATCGGCGATTGGGGCGTTGCGGAGTCGCCCTTGCGTCCCGCGGGCAAAGCGATCTTCGGCGACGCGTACCTCGATGTCGTCGCCGACGGCTCCTTCGTCGACAAGGGAACACAAGTCCGCGTGATCCAGATCAGCGGCAATCGTATCGTCGTTCGCGAGATCGAGGATGCCGGTTCGGGGCAAGTCTCCTGACACGAGGAAGCTGCACAAAGATACCCGCTCATAATCATGTGGCGTGCTCATTCCTTGTTTAAAGAAAATTCTATTTGGGCACTTGACGGGCAGTCCTCTAATTGTATTATTGTATTAGTACACATATCGACTGTGAAAAGTCTTCCAAGGACACTCGACATGCAGCTTCATGTCTCGCCGAGTGACGGCGTCCCGATCTATCAGCAGGTCGTGAACCAGATCAAATACCTGGTCGCTTCCGGGCGTTTGAAACAGGGCGATCAATTGCTCCCGGTTCGCAAGCTGGCCGAGCAGCTGATCGTCAATCCGAACACGGTCGCCCGAGCCTATCGCGAATTGGAGGGCGAAGGGCTGGTCGAGTCGCGGCGCGGCTCGGGGGTGTTCGTTTCGGAAGGCGTCTCGCCGCTCGCCAAGCGAGAACAGAACAAGATTCTGAACGAACGAATCGACTTGCTGCTGGCCGAAGCCGCACATCTGAACGTCGATGTAGACGCCGTCATCAAACTGGTCCAACAGCGCAGTCAGCAGATGAGGTAAACCATGACAAGCGAAAACAATGTCGTCGAAATCCGTTGGCTGACGCGGCGATTCTGGCGCAAGACTGCGCTTGCCGACATCACCTTGAACATCCCGCGCGGAGTCGTCTTTGGGCTGGTGGGCGAGAACGGTGCCGGCAAGACGACGCTGATCAAGCACTTACTCGGATTGCTCAAGGCTCAAGAGGGAACGGTCTCGGTCTTCGGGCTGAACCCCGTCGACAATCCGGTCAATGTTCTCGGCCGAATCGGCTATTTGTCCGAGAGTCGCGAGATGCCGGATTGGATGCGAATCGGCCAGTTCATGAGCTATTCGCAAGCGTTCTATCCCCAGTGGGACACAGCCTACGCGGAACAGCTGCGCGAGATGTTCGAGCTGGCGAAGGAGCAGCGGATCAAGTCGCTGTCTCGCGGCCAACGGGCGCGAGTCGGGCTGCTTGCGGCACTCGCGCATCGGCCTGACTTTGTGGTCCTCGACGAACCGTCATCGGGCTTGGACCCGATCGTTCGCCGCGATATTCTTTCCGCAATCATTCGGACGGTCGCGGACGAAGGGCGCACGATCCTTTTCTCGTCACACTTGTTGGACGAAGTCGAACGTGTTGCTGATCGTGTCGCGATGCTGCACCTTGGTCGACTTGTCATGAGCGCTCCGCTCGATCAGATCCTCGACGAACATCATGTGCTGACGTTTCAGTTTCCGGACTCACTCACGAAGGCACCAACTTTGCCGGGCGGTCTGGGATGGAGCGGCGAAGGTCGCGAATGGACATGTGTCTGTAACGGTGAGCTGGAACGACTGCGCGCCGCCGCGACCTTGGCAGGCGCTGCGATTGTTGAAGAACGTCGTCCGTCGCTCGAAGATGTTTTCCTGGCACGCGCCCGCAACGAGCAGAATCAACGAGTGGAGAGCGAACGATGAAATCGATTCCACTCGCACTGACCTGGGAGTTCTGGCGACAATCTGGATTCGGGTTGTTCACGGTCGTCGCCTTGCTCTTTGGGCAGACGGCACTGATGTACGGGGTGCTCCGGCTCGACAAGCTATCCGTGCGTGACGACTTTACGCTTGCGAGTCTTCACGTGTTCGGCTTTATATTTGTCGTCGTTGGTTTGGCCGCCGTGGTTTGCCACTCGACAAGTTCGCCTCAGTATCGATTTACCTTGCCGGTTTCGATACGCGCGTCGATTCTCGTCCCAGTGATTAATGGTGCGATCGCGACGGTGGTCGGTTATCTAGCCGTCGCGTTGCTGGTCAATTGGGTCTTTAATGCCGAGTGGAGCCTCTTAAAACCGACGATTATCGCCGTCTGTGTGATTTCCGTGTGCCAAGCGGTGGCCGGCATGTTTTGGTCGTCATCGAATCTTCGCGGTACGATCGGTGCCGGTGTGGGCGTCGTGCTTGGCGTTGTCGTCGTCTTGCTGAACGGAATCGATGCTCCTGATCGTGAACAGTTCATTAGGGAATGGCACACGATCAGACCGCTCGACATATCTCTGGCGATTCTCGTACCGATAGCTGCCTGTACGTTCTCTTTGGTGGTATGCACTCTCGCGCGTCGCGGCCAGATCTTCTCGATGTCCGCAATCGGACGTTGGTTGCTCGCCATGTGCGATGTCGGTTTTGGCTCGGGAACTCATGCGGCGACACCAATGGCTGCCGAGTTATGGTCGGAATGGACACGCCGAGGTCGCGTCTTACTAGCGGGGCCGATTCTGATCGCGGCGACCCTGTGCGGGTTCTTCCTTTCTGGTCGTTACGATTGGCAATATGCTTGTGACGCAATCGTCACGTTCACCTGGATGCAAGTGATGATCGGCTCCATTCTAGGGCTGTTTATCGGTCACGTTGGCGAGCGATTTGACTTCCAAGAGCATTTGGCAACGCGTCCGCTCTCCGATACACAACTGGCGGATGTAAAGCTGCGAATCGCGTTGAAGTTAGTTTGTTGGACTTGGATCATTTGGGCCGTCGGAGTCGCGGTCGCGGTCGTCTGTCTCGCGATGGTTGGACAAGGGCCAAAGAGCTGGAGTTACATCGTGCCGCCGGGGAATCCGCTGTCTCCCATTATCAATGTTGTCATGATTCCACGTTGCAGCTGGACGCTCACGAGTCTTGGCGTGTCCATCGTGATCTTGCGCCCGTGGATGGTGAAGGTGGTGTTCGGCACGATCGCGTTACTTCCTACCGCTCCGTTCGGGCTGTTGTACTTGATGCCCGAGGCGGGGAACCAGATCCTCGCGGCAGTGCGATGGGGCTGGTTCTGCCTGTCGATCGTCGGCACGGTCGCCCTCTACGTGATGGCATTTCGACTGCGATTGATCACTGCGAAACGCGTCGCGATCGTGGGTATGTCGTACTTGCTGTTCTGTGCGACTTGGCTGGTAGTGTTGAGCTATCTGCCATCGATTGAGATCCCACGCCCCTTGGTCGTCGGCTTCCTGTTATCGAACTGCATTCTCCCCTTTGTCTGCATCGCCGCGGTCCCGCTCGCGATCTGGTGGAACCGGCATCGATAGCAAGATGCTTGGTAGTTCCGCATGTTTCTGTCGTCCATCTTTCTGTCAATTCCGGTCCGCCTTGAATTATCGAGTGGCGACAGGAAAATGGGGGACAGGAAGATGAAGACCAGCCCGCGAGCGTGTTCATGCCATTCAACCCAGCCAGCGTGATCGCCAAGAAACGCGACGGCTCTGCGCTGACCCGCGACGAGATCGCCGAGTTCGTGGGCGGCTTCACCAACGGGAGTATTCCCGAGTACCAGATGAGTGCGCTGGCGATGGCGATCTATCTGTGCGGGATGAGCACGGCGGAGACAGCGGCTCTCACCGAACAAATGCTGGCATCCGGTGTTCAGTTGCGGTGGCCTGCTGGATCACACTACGTCGACAAACATTCGACCGGCGGTGTCGGCGATAAGGTGTCGCTGCTGCTCGCGCCGCTGCTGGCTTGTTGCGGACTCCGCGTGCCGATGATTTCGGGACGAGGGCTCGGGCCGACGGGCGGCACGCTCGATAAGCTTGAATCGATCCCTGGATTCAGAACGGACTTGAGCCTGGACGAAATCCGTGAGATCACAGCACGAGTGGGTTGCGTGATCACCGGCGCGAGTGCCGAGATCGCCCCCGCGGATCGAAGGTTATACGCGCTCCGCGATGTCACGGCAACCGTCGCTTCGATTCCTCTGATCACGGCGAGTATCATGAGCAAGAAGTTGGCGGAGGGACTCGACGCCCTGGTGTTGGACGTGAAAGTTGGCTCGGGTGCGTTCATGAAGACACTCGAACAAGCTCGCGAGTTGGCCCGCTCGTTGGTCGAGACCGGCCGCCGGATGGGTGTCGCGACGAGCGCCTTGATCACCGACATGTCGCAACCGCTGGGGCACATGGCGGGCAACGCCGTCGAAGTCGATGAAACTGTCGCAGCTCTGGCGGGCGAAGGGCCTGATGACTTGATCTCTTTGACGAACTCGCTAGGAGCCGAACTGCTTGTGGCGGCCGGCCTGGCGAGCACGCGTGAAGAAGGCGTCGCGCAAATCCAGCAACATATCGATTCCGGCCGCGGACTCGAAAAGCTACGCGAGATGGTCGCGGCCCAAGGCGGCGACTTGGACGCAGCTCGTCCGATTGCTCCCGCCACGATCATCGAAGCGACGCGAGCGGGCTTCGTCGCCGCGATCGATGTCGAGGCACTCGGCTATGAGATTATTCGTCTCGGCGGCGGCAGGCGAGTGATGTCGGATTCAATCGACCATTCCGTCGGGATCGAAACGCTGGTGTCGATCGGCGATCGCATCGAACGGGGGCAGCCGCTTGTCCGTGTCTTCGCCAAGCACGAAGATGGTTCTCTAGATCGCGAAAGTCTGACGTCGTGCTTCCAAATCCAAGACGAAGCGGCCACGAAACCGCCACTGGTCTTCGAGCGTTATCCGGACGTGCCATGAACCATCTCACTGCCGAACAACGTCAGCAACTGATCGACGCCGCTTTGGAGGCTCGCCGGCAGGCATACGCTCCCTATTCGAATTTTTCTGTTGGCGCGGCGGTCATGACGGCGGATGGCAGAGTTTTCGCCGGCTGTAACGTCGAGAATGTGTCGTACGGACTGACCAACTGTGCCGAACGAACGGCCATCTTTGCGGCGGTGGCGGCGGGACAGCGGCAATTCATGGCGTTGGCCGTTGCCACCGACGGCGGCTACTCGCCCTGCGGTGCCTGCCGCCAAGTCCTCGCCGAATTCTGCGAAGACCTGCCGATTCTGGTCGTCGATGCTTGCCCCGATGGGCAGGTTAGCGAGGTTGGTCTTGCCGAACTGCTGCCCCTGCGATTCCGCCGCAAGTAGGCTCATTGCGTCTAACGCCTTTACTAGTTGGGTGTTAGAATTGTGCGTACGTGGTCGTTCGCTCCGCGAACGAACCAGGTGATTTTCGCAGAGCGAAAAGCCACGTAACACGTACCTGCCGCTTCCCCGCCGAGGTTGTACGCAACGGATTTCGCCCGTATATTGTGAGATTCGTTGGGTTTCACGAGAAGGAAATAGACAGATGACAATCGATAAGAGCCTCAAAGTGAAGGCTGGAATGATGCGGTCGCGGAACGTGCTGACTCGCGCCGAGCGGCTGGAGAAGTTAAAGGCGTCGGATCGCTGGTCGGAAGGGGACAACGTCCTCGGCATGCCAAAAGTGCGCGTCCAGAAGCTGGCACTGAAGAAGAAGAAGAAGGTCAAGAAGGAAGGCGAAGAAGAAGGTGCAGACACTGCCGTCGCCGCAGTCGACAAGAAGAAAAAGTAACGCTTGTCAGTCGTTGGCTCTCGCGGACGAGGGTGGTTCATGCGCGTGCGATTGGAATATGGTCGAACCGGTTTGGAAGTCGATCTTCCCGACCGGCCGGGGATGCGGACGTTGGCGTATAAAAACGCGACGCCGCTGCCCGATCCTGACGCCGCGCTGCGAGCCATCTTAGAGAATCCAACAGGCACCGCGCCGCTGGCCGAGCTTGCGCGGGGCCGCACCGACGCATGCATTGTCATCTGCGACATCACGCGGCCCGTCCCCAACGAGATGATGTTGCGCCCGATGCTCGCGACACTCGAAGCATCCGGCATTCCGCGCGAGAAGATCACGATCCTGATCGCGACCGGCTTGCATCGCCCGAACGAAGGCGACGAGCTGATCGAGGTGGTTGGCGAGTTTATCGCGAGCAACTATCGCATCGAGAATCATCACGGCCAGGTTCTCGAAGAGCATACGTATCTGGGCGACAGCCCGCGGGGTGTGCCGATCTGGATCGACTCGCATTACGTCAACGCCGATCTGAAAATCACCACAGGCTTGATCGAGCCGCACTTGATGGCAGGGTTCTCGGGCGGCCGCAAGTTGATTTGCCCCGGCATCGCGGCGCTCGAAACCGTGAAGGTCTGGCACGGCCCCGATTTTCTCGAAAGCCCGCTGGCCGATTGCGGCATTTTGGAAGGTAATCCCGTTCACGAAGAGAACACCTGGATCGGGCTCAAGACGGGCTGTGACTTTATTGCGAATGTCGTCATCGACGCTCAACGACGACCTTTGAAGTTCGTAGCCGGCGACATGATCGAAGCGTTTCACGAAGGGGTCGACTTCGTTCGTGAGGTTGTTCGCGACACGGTTCCAGAACCAGTCGATATTGTCGTTACAAGCTGTGCCGGGTATCCGCTCGACACGACTTTCTATCAAGCCGTCAAAGGGTTGACCGGCGCGCTGCCGATCGTCAAGCAAGGCGGCACGATTATCATGGCCGCCAGTTTGAGCGAAGGGATCGGCAGCCCGCAGTTCGCACAACTGTTTGACGAGAACGAGAGTCTCGAC
The DNA here is from genome assembly GCA_027622275.1 of Planctomycetota bacterium. Taxonomy (GTDB): domain Bacteria; phylum Planctomycetota; class Planctomycetia; order Pirellulales; family Pirellulaceae. The sequence goes on from JAQBZB010000013.1 coordinate 33,406, forward strand.
ATATTTATGGAGCGCATCCTCGGCAAGGATTACTTTGTGATGGACCAGTGGCAATTGGAAGAGCTGGCGAAAGTGTGCCGCAAGGCAAAAGTGAAGATCGTCAGCGATGGCCTGCCCGCCGAGACGATCGACAGGCTGTTCGTCGAGAGCGCGCCGAGCATCGAGCAAGCCGTCGCTGATTCACTAAGCGAGTATGGCGAAGATGCCACGATGGCCGTGATTCCCAAAGGGCCATACGTGCTGGCCCAGGTGGCTTAGAAACAGTTCCCGTAGTGGTGGCTTCCAGCCGCCACTGGACGATGGCGGCTGGAAGCCGCCACTACGGAAAGCGGGAAGTGGTAACGACACAGTTTCTTCGCGGCTGCTTGATTCCGGGCCGCAGTTTGCCGCTCTCGGAGATTCTCCGTTAGAATTCATGCTTCACGGAGAGTTTCTGACATACCGCATTGAAGTCGCGACTTTCGCAAGGGCGAGTGATGCCACATATCGCGTTCGTTCCGATGTCCGGACTTCGCGTCCGCGAGGACGAACTGCTTGAAATGGGCATGACCTTGCCGGGGCTGAAACGTCGAGCCGACGCCTTGTCCGAGCTGCCTGCTTTGGGATTGTTGACGCTGGCGGGGATGACGCCGGAACCTTGGTCATGCAGCCTTCACGAAACGTCTCGCGCGACGAAACAGGCTGTCGAGGAGATCATCGCCACGCATCCGACGCTGGTGGCGGTTTCCGCGCTGACGGCATCCGTGCTCGATGCTTACCAACTGAGTCGTGCGCTAAACGCTGGCGGAGTGCCCACCGTGATCGGCGGGTTGCATGCGACCGCCTGCCCTGATGATGCCATTCAGCATTGCACCGCCGCGGTTGCTGGCGAAGGCGAGCCGGTCTGGCACCAAGTGCTCGGCGATGTCCGCGGCGGACAGCTTGGCGGGATCTATCGTCCGACAAGGCCGTTCGATCTTTGCCAAGCACCGGTGCCGCGATTTGATCTGCTGGGAGAGCGCCGCCGCCCTCGGTTCCTGCTTCAAACGGAGCGGGGTTGTCCGTTCGCGTGCGAGTTTTGTGGTGCCAGCCGGCTGCTGGGTCCGTTTCGCGAGAAGTCGATCGAGAAAATCGGCGACGAGTTGGCGGCCTTGCGGCAATTTGATTCGTCGCCGTGGCTCGAACTGGCGGACGACAACACGTTTGCAAATCGAAGCGATGTCGACCAACTGCTCGATTTGCTGCGGCAGGCGAATGTCCGCTACTTTACAGAATCGGATTGGCGACTTGGTGAACGACCGGAAGTGCTGAAGGGATTGGCCGCGTCGGGCTGTCGGCAAGTGCTGGTGGGAATTGAATCGATGGTGTTCCGCTATCCCGGCATGGGGGCCAAGCAGGCCGAACTCGACCGGATGATGGACGCGGTATCGGCCGTTCAAGAAGCCGGAGTCGTCGTCAACGGTTGTTTCATCGTGGGTGCAGATGGCGAGACCGACGAGTCGCTCGATCGCTTGGTCGCCTTCATTTTGGAGAGCCCGCTGGCGGAAGTGCAGATCACCTTGCAAACGCCCTTTCCTGGGACGATGCTTTATAATCGCTTGGTTCAGCAAGGCCGCCTGATCGAGGATCGAGACTGGTCGCACTTCACGCTGTTCGACGTGACCTACCGGCCAGACGCGATGACCGTCGAACAACTTGAAGCCGGCTTCCGGCGAGTCCTGCGAGCTGTATTCTCGCCCGCGGCCAGCGAACGGCGGAGTCAACTACGAAAGTCGATCTGGCATCAAGCAGGAGAACGGATTTGATGACGCTCCCGACTTTAGTCGCCTATCTGTTCGGCAGCGAACGTGCAATTCGCGACATCGCTCACAGCCGACGCGGTCTCTTGCTGGGACTATTGTTCGTGCTGTCGGCGGGCTTCGCGCGCGAGTACGACGGAGAAGACTTATTGCGGGAGCCGTGGCACTTGCTGATACCACTTGGTGCTTCGCTCGTTTCGTCCTTCGCGTTGTACTGTCTGGTGACGGGCGTCGCGCGAAGCCAGGGAAAGCGTAACGCATTCTGGCAGGGATACATCACATTCCTTGTGCTGTTTTGGATGACGGCTCCGCTGGCGTGGCTGTACGCCATCCCCGTCGAGCGATTCTCTTCTGCCGCGGATTCGGTCCGAGCAAACCTGTGGCTGCTTGGCATCGTCGCCGCTTGGCGAGTCGTGTTGATCGCGCGAGTGATCAGCGTCTTGTACCGTTGCAGCTGGCTTGGCACGTTTTTCGTCGTCATGCTGTTTTCGGACGCCGTATTGTGGATCGTCCTCGTGCTCACGCCGATGCCCATCCTGAGTATCATGGGCGGAATCCGGCTTACCGAAAGCGAGCATGTCTTGTTGGACATTCAGTTTATACTCCGAGTGCTTGGAACGCTTTCGGCCCCCATCTGGTTGTTCGGCGCGGTTGCCGTCTCATGTCGCAAATCGGCGAACGCTCTGGCGTGGCAACGCATCGATCTCGATCACGACGCACGGCCGTCGATTCACGCGACTGTGTGGGTTTTGAGCGCCGCAGCGCTGCTCGTCTGGGCGATCATCCTTCCTGTGACACAACCGCAACAGGTCAATCGTCGCGCCGTCGAGACGTTACTCGCCGACAACCATCTGGCGGAAGCTCTCCGCCTCATGTCCGCGCTACAGCCCGACGGCTTTCCACCGCATTGGGATCCCCCGCCGAGAGTCGGTTATGGTGAACAGGTGCCTGATCTTTGGAAGATACTTGCGCTGGTGGATGAAGACAGCGTTGCGCCGTGGGTTCGCACGATCTTTAAAGACAAAGTGCTGGCCCAAGTTGGCACGCTGTTTTACGGCGGCGAAGATCGACTCGTCGATCTGGCCACCATGGATCAGCAGAGTCTCGAGACGTATCTTCGGTTGCTAGGCGACGCCAAGGATGGCCAACACATCAAACCCAGACACCGTCACGAGATCGAGTATCTATTTGATCGAGCGGAAGACCCCGACCAACCGGAGCCGATTCCGGAGTGGCGACGAGAGTTGTTGAATGAGATCCTACTGCTCTGCGAGAACAATGAGCCTATAGAATCTCCAGCACCTGCTCCGGCGGACGTCCCAGCCGAGCTTTCGATCCCTTCACAACAATCGGACGCTCGATGATCTCGGGATGTGCCGCCATGCGGGCGATCAGCACTTGTGGATCATTCGAATCCGGCAGTCCCAAGGCCGCGTATTCCTTGCGCCGGATGAGCTGCTCCGCTTCGATTCCTAGCTTCTTCAGCAGCGCTCGGATCGTCGCTTCGTCCGGCGGCGACTTTAAGTATTCGATGACGGTCGGTTCGATTCCTTGCTCATTCAACAGCGTCAGCGTCTGCCGGCTCTTGGTGCAACGGGGATTGTGATAGATCGTGACGCTGCTCATGACTCTTCCCGTTACGTCACGTTGTCGTGGACGACTAATTGGCTGCCGCGGAGAGTACCGTCTCGGAATTCGTGACACCTTGTGATAACAAGCGTTGCGATTCTTTCAACAGGAAGTCGGCGTCCATAAACGGCTCGTAGCTGATGTCTTGCCAGCGGACCAGGCCGTTGGCGTCGATCAGAAACGTTCCGTGCAACGGTTGCTTCTCGAAGTCGTCGTAGGCGCGATAGGCGCGGAAGACGTCCAGTTCCGGATTCGCCACCAGCGGGATCGGCAGGTCGCCCTTGTCGTAGTTTGCGACCGAGATCTTGAGTCCCGGCAAATCGTCCGTGCTGATCGCGATAAGTTCGATGCCTGCCTGCTTGAACTCCTCGGTCTTCGGCGCGAATGCTTGCAGCTGCTGGGCGCAATGCAAGCAGCCGTAGCCCAGATAGAAGATCGCGATGACCGGCTTGCCCTTGTAATCGATCAAGGCATGTAATTCATCGTTGGCATCTTTCAGAACCCATTCGGGCGCCGGTGAGGGCTGCCAGCGGAAGGGGCCGAGCGAATCGAGCGACGGCCGCACGCCGATGTCTTCCGCCGGAGCCTTCGACACTCGCCAATCGCTTGAGAAACCAAGTTCGACGGCGATCGGCTCAAGCCTGGCAAAGACAGGCGAATTCAAGTCGATGAGGCTTGAAATCTCGCGCAGCTGTTCGAATATCTGCTTGGCGTCGTCCTTCTTGTCCGCCTTCCACAACAATTCGGTGAGCATCGCGAGCGGCTGCACTTCATTCTTGTGCGAGTCGACGTGCTTGCGGGCGTCCTTGATGGCTTCATCGGTTTCTTCCGCGCGCAGCCGGATGTGTTGCACGTACATGGTGTCGATGCCCCGCGCATCTTTCAGCAGCGGCACAGCCTTCTTGGCGTCACCAGCCGCGACGGCCTGCAATCCTTCCAGTTCGGCGACGGCCGGCTCCAGCTCTTTGATCGTCGCATCAAAGGGCTTCTTCGCGTCGGAACTGGCCTTCTCGATGTCCTTCTGCTTGTCCTTGACTTGCGCTTCGCGCGTCGACGCCTCGGCTTCGGTCTTCGCCTTGCCGATCGCCTCGTCATCGCCTCCGTCGTCTTTCGCTTTCTGTTCAGCCGCGGCGACTGCTTCGTCGATCTTCGCTTGATCGTACGCCGCTTCCGTGGCTTTCGCCTTGGCGTCGGCCTCGGCTTTGTCGCGTTTCTCTTTCGTGTCGTTCAAACGCTGTTGCAGATCCGCGAGCTGAACCGCTCCGTTCTCCGCGTCGCCGCTGCGCCAATAGGCTTGGCCAAGGTAACGCAGCTGCTTGATTTGCTCCTTCTCGTCGTCGGTCGGCTCAAGGTAAGGAGTCTGGCACAGCGCGATCATCTCTTCCCAACGTTCAAAATGACTCAGCGTTTCAAACAACCGCTCGCGACCGTAGTTCGAGCTGCCTCGTTTTACCAGCGTGTTGTATTTCGGATGGCGAGGCAACTCGATCATGTTCTTGGCCAGATCGACGGCGTCTTGAACGCGGCCGACGTAGTTCAGGTTACGAATCAGCCACTCGTTGTTGTGCGCAAAGTTATGAATCTGATCCGGCAGCACACGGTCACGCATCATGTGCGCGTGGTCGACGCGAGCCGATGCTTCTTGCTGCCAGCAGGCGTCGTCGTATCGCTTGAGCCGCGAAAAGATATGTCCCGGCATGTGCCACATGTGCGCGATGGCCGGCAACGACTGGCCGCATTGTGCCGCCGACGTTACGGCCGTTTCCGCGCGTTCGGTATCCCACAGGTGAATGCGATAGTGATGGGCCGGATGTTGCGGCTCGACGGCAAATATCTGTTGAATCAGTGCGTCGATGGCCAGATGGCTGGCGATCGGGATGCTACTCGACTTGTTGTCCCAGATTTGAAGGGCGAGAAACGCTTTCGCTTCGATGTCGTCGGGAAACTCGTAGAGCAACTTATCGAGTGCTCTCGTGTACTTTTCGGCCCGCTCTTTCTTCTTAGTCGCGTCGGCTTTCAGATAGGCGTCGAGCGCGTCGATGTAGAGTTGCTCGCGACGCGTCGCCTGGCCCTTGCGCTTGACCGCTTCTTCGATGAAACTTTTGCTCCGTTTCTCGTTGCCGCGATTGGCCATCGCCATGCCCCAATACGCCATCGCACACTCGGGATCGATCGCCGCCGCCTGACGGAACGACCGCTCGGCCTCGAAGTACCAGAAGCCGTGCAGCTGTGCGACGCCCTGCGTGATGAAACGTTGAGCCATCGCTTCCTTCGTCGTCACCGGAAAGCGGACGCGACCCAAGCCGTCCATCAAGTACGCACTTTGCCGCGGCCCTTCGTTGAACGCTTCGCCATGAGCCGAATGACCTGCCAAGAGACCGGTCGCGTCGTCGGGCTTCGCTTCCTTGGGACTTTCCGCATCTTCCGCCAAGGCGGCACTTGTTACGAGCAAAAGGCAACCTAGCAACGTGAAGCTAAAGCAATCGGCAGGTCGCATGCGTCACCTCATGCGTGGATGGAGGAGGCGGAGGGAGAGCCCATGATAACATGCGACCCGTGAGGCGGCCACCGATCCATCGCCTCGCCGATCGATACTTCGGGCGGTCGAAACCTAGAAATCGGCGCGGCGAGTGCGAAGCCTTCAAAAACATCGTCATTAGCTAGACACGAGAGGTAGAGCATGTTATGGTCGCGACACGGCGAGCTTGGCTTGGTGTCACGATCGATGCAAATCGGATCGGTCAAACAACCACACCGTGGCCGTTGCATCTCGTCACACTGCTGTCGCACAAGTCATTACTACGAAGGAGTCGTCCCATGTTCGTTGCGCTCACCGGACTCTGGTACTTACTTGCGATTGCATGTGGTATCGCAAGCTTGGTGTTTTTCATCCTGGTTCTTGTGCAGATGTTTAAGCGTGACCAGTCCACTCTTGGGATTGTCTGCATCGTTTTGTCGCTCTGCTCGGGCATCGGCGTATTAGTCGCGTTCGTTTATGGATGGATGAAAGCGACGGAATGGAACCTCAAGAAGATCATGACCTACTGGACCGTTGCCTTCGTCTTGTATTTCATCTTTTTAATACTTGCAGTTGCATCCTTTTTTGCGGCTGCGGCAACAATGGTTCCGCAGGACATGAATTTCGATCCGAACAACATGGATATTCAAATCGAGATGGACGGCACCGACTTCAGTTTCTCGGATGATTCTAGCATGCCGGAAGACGCGCCGGAGGTGGATTACACGCCCTCGCCCGAAGAGAGTTCGACCGACCAGCCGTAGATTGGCCGGATTAGAATGCCCAAGCAAAGCCCACGTTTCGCCCGCCGTTTGAATTCAAGCGGCGGGCGTTTTTCGTTCTAGGAGTGGGCCAAGATCACTAAAGTCCCTCCGATTGTCCAGCCGTGTGCCCGCGCGAAAAACGGACTTGCCGTGGCTTCAATCGCGGACACGAATGATCCGAACGATGCCGGTTTGGTCTGTGTCGTCCGCGTCTAGCCAGACGATTCCGTTGTCTGGTTCTGGCACCCCGTCACTTGGTTTCGCATTCCAAGCAACGGCATCGACGATGGACGACGCTCCGGAGGACTCTTGGCGGCGCGCCATTGCCAGTTCGGCCTGAGCAGCCAGGAATACAAACAACGCGATGAACAGCAGCGTGCCACCGGTGAACGGCGCAATCAGCGCCAAGATGACCGCGACGCCTTGCCCCACGCGGACGGCGATCTCGGTCGCGCGCAAGTAGGGCTTCCGCATGGCGAGGAAGGCGCGGAGCACTCGCCCGCCGTCCATCGGAAATGCAGGCAACATGTTGAAGACGACAAGAGCAATATTGACGGCCAGTAAGCTCACCAGAAACGAGCCGCCAACGACGCTGAAGCCCAAGCCTTGCGTGCCGATGCCAGCAACGAGGAGGATGGCGAAGAGGACACCAGCAATCACAACATTCACGGCGGGTCCGGCCAGCGCTATCGCCAGTTCCTGGGATGGACGCCGAGGCATACGCTCCAGGCTCGCGACACCGCCAATCGGATACAACGTGATGTCGCGCGTACCGATGCCGTAGTGACGAGCCATCAACGCATGACCCAGTTCATGCAAGACAACGCACCCAAAGATCGCGAAGACGAACAGCACGGAGCCGATTGCTCCCGCCAGACCGCCGCCCGCGGACAGCAAGATCCAAGCGGGCAGCAGCCAGAACGACCAGTGCAGATAAACGCCGATGCCGGCGAGATTTCCAAGTTTCCACTTCATCTGTCCACCTCTTAACTCCTCGTACTCTGCCGCCTTTGAATTGTAGTACTTCGGCAACCGCGGCAAGATCTGGGATTCCGCATGATCGAATGACGCAATTCTCGCGCCGAATCAGCCGATGAACGCGGAAATCTCATTGTTTCGATGCCAGACAGGTCGTCCGAGTTGCGTCAAGAATACCGTGAATTGGTCCGATCTCCCATTACGATTCTCAATGTAGAAGTGTCCTAATTGCGTATTGCCGAGCCGCTTCAATCGATCGGAATACAAGTTCGACGCGCCAGCGAGTGAGTTCCATGCTGTAGAAAATTCACTCGCTGGCGCGTCGAGCTTGTATCGGCAACACGCTATTAGGGCGCTTCGCTCAATCGAGTTTCCTGCCCCGGATCGGCACCGGTCTGCGTGTATGGCCATCCGTCTTCACCGAGACGTACGTGACATCGGCTTCGGTCAGCTTGGTGACTTTGCCTTCACGATCGGTTTCGACCGTGATGTGCATGGTGATCGAGGTCTTGCCAATGCTGCGCAGCTCGGTCCAAAAGCTGACACAATCGCCAACAAACACAGGTTGGTGAAATTCAACACTCTCCATCGCGACCGTGACGAGATCCTGTGCCGGATAATTATTGCGAGCGATCTCGAACCGAGCCCCGATCGCGCCAGCCTGATCGATATAGCTGAGGATGACGCCGCCGAAGATGGTGCCGTACGGATTCGTATCGCGAGGCATCATCATGACTTTCAGCGCGAGATTGCGGCCGTTGGATTCGTCAGACAAGGTTATCGCTCCGAAGTCTTTATGGCGGCGAACTTCGGTGTTCATTCTACTGGCAGGCGGTCTGGCATGATAGAATCCGGCATTGCAGCCCTGACACGTACGATGGCCTTCCAAGGCCGTCGATTGTTTCACGACGGCCTTGGAAGGCCATCGTACGAGGAGAAATCTACGATGTTGCGACAAGGTATGAGCTTGTTGATTGCAGGACTAGCTTTGCTGGCGTGCCCGCTTCTGGATGGCACTGCCGCCGAGATGGCGATGGGATTCCGCGTGGGCGAAGTGACACATGATTCGGCCATTGTTTGGACCCGCGTGACGCGAGATGCCGAGCGCAAGTGGGACGGCTACCGTGAACCAGGCAAGCGGCAACCGCAACAAAGCGCCTACACGCCCTCGGAGATCAAAGTCGAAGATCGCGATGGGGCATCGCCCGGCGCGGTGGGACAAGTCCGTGTCGTTTACGCGACGAATGAAAGTCTCAGCGATGCACGTGTGACTGACTGGGTGACCGTGGCGGCGGAGCAAGACTTCATTCACCAGTTCCACCTCGGCGACTTGAAGCCAGCTACGCACTACTATCTCAAGGTCGAAGCCCGCGATTCGCGTGATGCTGAAGTGAGCGCCACAGCAACTGGATCTTTCGGCACGCCCGCCGCGGCCGGCAAGTGGCAAGATGTCAGTTTTGGCGTCGTGACGGGCCAGTCGTACTGGGATCTGGACGACCGCGAGGGATATCACATCTATCCCGCGATGCAGAAGCTGAAGCTGGACTTTCTCGTGCCTACTGGCGACACGGTGTATTTAGACAGCGAAGCACCTCGTGCGAGAACGGTCGAATTGGCTCGCCATCACTGGCAACGGATGTATTCACTGCCCCGTCACGTCGAGTTCCATCGCCACGTGCCGGGCTACTGGGAGGTCGATGATCATGATGCATGGGCCAATGACTGTTGGCCGACCATGAAAGCGGCCTGGATGAATCCGCTGACGTTCGTGCAAGGATTCGGCATCTATCGCGAACAAGTGCCGATGGGAGACATGACGTACAGGACCGTCCGCTGGGGCCAGGGTCTGCAAATTTGGATGGTTGAAGGACGGCTTTATCGTTCGCCAAACACGATGCCGGACGGCCCCGACAAGACGATCTGGGGCGCGGAGCAACTCGCCTGGCTGCAACGCACGATCGAGCAGAGCGACGCCGACTTTCGCGTTTTGATTAGCCCAACACCGATCGTCGGCCCCGACCGGGACGCCGGCAAGAACGATAATCACGCCAACGCCGCGTTCAGCCATGAAGGCAACCTGTTCCGTTCGTGGACCAAGTCCAGCAAGCTAAAGAACTTCTACACGTGCTGCGGCGACCGGCATTGGCAATACATGTCGATCGATCCAGATTCTGGCTTGCGTGAGTTCTCCTGCGGGCCTGTCAGCGATTCCCATGCCGGGGGCAATCCGAAACAGCCCGAGTGGCAACCGTTTCTGCGGGTTAAAGGAGGATTCCTTTCGGTATCGGTAACAAAGCCCAACGGCTCTCCAACGATCGCGTTTCGACATCATGATGTCCACGGGAAGGTTGTCCATGAGTTCACGGCGATGTCCACTGCAGGAGATCCGCGATGAGAATCGCGGTCGCGGAAATCGCACAGGAGACGGATTCGTTCAGTCCGCTGGTCACGGATCTGAGTGACTTCGAGACTTACGGACTCTTCTACGGTGAAGAGCTGATCGAGCGGATGCGTGGTGTCGGGCCGATCGGCGGGATGTTGGAGGTGGTGGCGGAACAAAGCGAACAAGTCGAGCTTGTGCCCATCGTCCGCGGCTGGGCGTCGGCTGGCGGCACGATTTCGGCGGAGACAATCGACTTCCTCGTGCGACGGCTCGTTGACGGGTTGCGCGAAGCGTTGCCCTTGGATGCGATCTTTCTCTCGCTGCACGGAGCCGCGTCTTCGGAATTGGATGACGACGTGGAGGGCTACGTTCTGGAAGCGGTTCGCGAAGTCGTCGGGAACGACGTTCCCATTGTCTGTCCGTTGGACCATCACGCAAACGTGACCCAACGGATGATGCGACATGCGGACGTGCTGGTGGCCCACGAGACGCAGCCGCACGATCCTCCCGCGACCGGCCGCAAGGCAGCGCGGATCATGTTCGAAGTGCTTCGCGGCGCGATACGGCCGACGATGCGCTGGTGCAAAATTCCGATGATCACTCCGCAGGATCAGTTTCTTACGTCGCATGGCCCGATGAAAGAATGGTTTAATCTGGCCCGTGCGATGGAGCGCCGCGAGCATGTGCTCGATGTGTCACCTTGTCCCATGCAGCCTTGGCTGGACGTGGCCGAAGGCGGTTGGTCGGTGATCGTTCACACCGACAACGACGACGCCTTGGCCCAGTCGCTGGCAGACGAAATGGCCGCCAAGGCTTGGGAGCTGCGAGAACAGTTCTGGAAGAGCGAACGCGTTGCGCCAGCGCTTGCAGTTCGTAAGGCGATGGAAGCGGACAGCGGCTTGATCGTTCTGTCGGACACGGGCGATTCCGTTTACGGCGGCGCTCCGGGCGACAACACGGTCGTTTTGCGTGAATTGCTCAACCAGCCGTCCGCTGACATCGCGCTGGTTCCCGTTATCGATCCGGAAGCTCTCCGCCTGGCGATGGACGCGGGAGTTGGCAGCACGATCACGGTCGACCTCGGCGGCAAAGTCGACAGCCTCTTCAGCCAGCCCGTTCGCGTCACCGCGCGCGTCGCCGCGACCTCCAGCGGCGTGACCGTGAATCTCGCGGATCGCGGGATCTGCGATCTGCGGCGTACGGCATTCTTGGAAGTGGGAAATGTGAAGATCGTCGTGTTGGATCACCGCAGCTTCGCAATCAACCATCCGGTGCTCTACATGCACCTCGGGCTGGACGTCAGCGCCGCGAAAATGGTCGTCCTGAAAACGGCCAGCAACTTTCAATTCTTCGGCAAATGGTGCAAGGCTGTCATCCGAGTCGACTCGCCGGGGATGACGCAATCCGACCTCACCGCCTTCGACTGGCAGCACCTTCCGCGCCCCATCTATCCGCTCGATGCTCTCGAAAGCTGGCGTTAATTATCACGCCCCACTCATGCTTTCTTCTCGGCGGCGAGTCAATTAGAATGCCCGCTTTCAAAATGCGAGACAACTTGGCGAGGCCCTTATGAATCCTGTCAGTGCAATCCGGCTGTCGGTAATGATGTTCATCCAGTTCTTTATCTGGGGAGCGTGGTACGTGACCGCGCCACGCTATCTGGGCCAAATCGGCTTCGACGGCAACGATTTTGGATGGACTTACAGCGCCGGCCCGATCGCGGCAATGATCTCACCATTCGTTGTGGGCATGATCGCTGACCGCTTCTTTTCCACCGAACGAGTACTTGGTGTCATGCACCTGCTGGCGGGCGGGGCGATGCTCGCCGCGACCACGGTGATGAAAGGCGACGCCCCATCGCCAAACTTGATTAACGGCATCTTCTTCTTTCACATGCTGTGCTATATGCCGACGCTGGCCCTGACGAATTCTCTGGCGATGCACAACATGAGCGATCCCGAGAAGGAGTTTCCGATCATTCGCGTCTTTGGAACGATTGGTTGGATTGTGGCAGGCATCGTGATTGCGTTTTCGTCGGTGCTTGTCGCAGGCTCGAACTGGAGCAACGGCATCGAGATGTTCTACTTGGCTGGTGGAGCAGGCATTGCCTTGGGCCTGTACAGCTTGACGCTTCCCCATACACCACCGCCGTCTGCAGGCAAACAAGTCACGTTGCGAGAACTGTTTGGTGCGGATGCTCTTGTCCTGCTAAAGAAGCCGTCTTTCTTTGTGTTTATGGCTAGTTCGTTGCTGATCTGCATTCCGCTTGCGTTCTATTATCAGATGGCGGAACGCACCGTCGCACAGGCCGGAATCGCGAACCCAGCCTTCAAGATGACGTTCGGTCAGATGTCTGAGATCATCTTCATGCTCTTGATGCCGTTGTTCTTCGCCAGATTGGGCGTGAAGTGGATGCTCTTCGTCGGCATGTTGGCTTGGGTCGTACGTTACGGACTGTTCGCTGTTGGCGCGACGGACGGCGTGGCCTGGATGATTCTGCTCGGTGTCACGTTGCATGGAATCTGTTACGACTTCTTCTTTGTGACCGGCCAGATCTACACCGACAAGGTGGCACCCACTTCGATCCGTTCCCAAGCGCAGGGAATGCTCGTCCTGTTCACGCTGGGCCTCGGAATGTTCATCGGTGCCAAGACAGGTGGTTACGTCGAGAAATCCTTTACGCCGGTCGAAACTGCTCAACTCCTGGACAAGGCTGGAGCACTTGGCAAGCAAATCGATGACTTGAAGGCGAGCGGAGCAGCTCAATCAGCTATCGACGAACTTCAGACCGAGAAGGACGCCGCGTCGTTGCGAGCCATCCAGTTAATCCAATGGAAGCAGATCTGGACGATCCCATGCATTGGTGCCGCCGTGATCATGATCATTTTTGCTCTGTCGTTCCGAGACGATGCGAAGCCAAAGAGCAAGCTAACCGCCGAAGAAATGCCACCGGCAACGACGTAGCAACGAAGTACAAATCAAAACGGCTGGGATCTCGATTGGAAAACGCGCCGTCATGACTTCCGAGTTTTGTCCCGAAGGGATGACGGCGAATTGATATCTCGACCACCGTCGCCCCTTCGGGACAATCGCTCCGACCGAGATGTTGGTGATTGTTCCTGCTTCCTACGCCAGCAGCCGCGAGACGCTGTCCACGAGCCGATCCATTGCAAACGGCTTGCGGATGTAGTCGTCGACGCCGAGCATTTCGGCGTAGGCTTTGTGCCGGCTCCCCTCATTCGCCGTGATCATGATCACGCGAATCGGCACGGCATGCGTGCGGCGGAGCTTTTCGAGAACCAGGAACCCGCTGCGCTTGGGCATCATCATATCGAGGATGACGAGATCGGGATCTTCCCGCTCGGCCATGGCCAAGCCCTGGTTGCCGTCGCGCGCGATCAGCACCTCAAAGCCTTTCGCTTCGAGTGCGTACCGCAAGGCGTCGATGATTTCGTAATCGTCGTCCACGACCAGGATTCGCTTCTTCTTCGTCTCTTGCGGTTCCGGCGTCTCGGACTCTGCTTTTTTCGCCATGAAGATCAGACCTTAAGCTGCCGAACTGTGGTTTAAGCACTTGTCACCATCTAGTAGAACGAAAATGTTACTCCGAAGCGAGCGGCACATTCAAGAACCCAGTCGTCATTTTGCGGAGAATACATGCTGCCTCTGAGGGCGGTTCGTCCGCGAAGCTCCTACCGCGAAGAGGCACAGACTGTTATCGTGTGCAGATGCTGACGCCAGCGGAAATCCTTGGTCCCGATGGACGAATCGCCGCCCGACTCGCGAATTACGAACACCGCGCGGAGCAAATGGCGATGGCGGACGCGGTCGCGGACGCGCTCGCCAACGGTCGGCATTTGGTGGTCGAAGCGGGCACCGGGGTCGGCAAGAGCTTTGGTTACCTCGTGCCCGCGATTCTGGCGATGACCGCGGATGAAGCGAAGCCGACTAAAGAGGGACAGGGCGAAAAGGCCAAAGACGATAAGAAGCGGCGCATCATTATCTCGACGCATACGATCAGCTTGCAAGAGCAGCTGATGACCAAGGACTTGCCGCTGTTGCAAAGCGTCATCCCGCGCGAGTTTACCGCCGTACTCGTCAAAGGCCGCCGCAACTATTTGAGCCGCCGGCGGCTCGACACGGCGCTGGGGCGAGCCGGCAGCATCTTGCAACAACCGGAAGAGTTCGAGCAGCTCCGCAACCTGCAAGCGTGGTCGAAGGAGACCCGTGACGGATCGTTGAGCGATCTGTCGTTTAAGCCGCTCGGATCGGTGTGGGACGAAGCGGCCAGCGATAGCGGCAATTGCATGGGTCGCAAGTGCCCGACGTACAAACAGTGCTTTTACTATGCGGCCCGCCGACGCGTCCAGAACGCACAAATCTTGGTTGTTAACCACGCTCTGTTCTTCAGCGATCTGGCGCTACGCCGCGTCGGTGCCAGCATCTTGCCCGATTACGACGCGGTCGTGCTCGATGAAGCTCATACCGTGGAAGCGGTGGCGAGCGATCATCTCGGGCTGAGCGTCACGTCGGGACAAGTCGAGTACACGCTCAACAAGCTGTACAACGACCGCACCAACAAAGGCTTGCTCGTGCATCACAAGTTGGGCGACACGCAACGTCGCGTGCTGGAATGCCATCATGCGTCCGACGAGTTCTTTGGTGACATCTTCCAATGGTCACAGGAACAGAAAACCTCGAATCATCGCGTTCACACGCCCGAGATCGTCGAGAACAATCTCTCGCCGACGCTTGTCCGTCTGGCCAAGCAAGTTCGAGGCGATGCGGATCGGTTCGACAACGAGACAGAACGCCAAGACCTGATGTCAGCGCACGAGCGATTGATTGGCTTGGCGGGCGAGATCGAGAAGTGGCGGATGCAGGACGTGCCGGAAGCGGTCTACTGGATCGAACGAGGATGGTCACGGAGGAGCATCCCCAGGCTCACGCTGGCCGCTGCTCCGGTGGACGTTGGCCCGGCGCTTCGCGAGTCGCTGTTCAATTCGGTTCGCACGGTCGTGTTGACGAGCGCGACGCTTTCGGTCGGCAAGCAGGCTTCGTTCGAATTCTTCAAGTCGCGCATCGGCTTGACGCAAACAAGTGCGCTGCAACTTGGCAGCCCGTTCAACTACCGCCAACAAGCGAAGCTGATCGTGGTTCGCGGGTTGCCCGATCCGAACCTGGCCCGCGACGACTTCGAGCGGCTTTGTTCGGCGATGGTCCGGCGCTACGTCGCACGAACGGACGGCCACGCCTTCGTGTTGTTCACGAGTTACGAGATGATCCGCCGCGTCGCGCGGGACATCACGCCGTGGCTGGCGAGCAACGACCTGGCGCTTTATAGCCAAGCCGATGGAGTGCCCCGCAGTCAGATGATCGAGCGGTTCAAAGCCAATCCGCGCGGTGTGCTGCTGGGCACCGACAGCTTCTGGCAGGGAGTGGATGTGCCTGGTGATGCGCTGCGAAATGTGATCATTACCAAGCTGCCGTTCGCGGTGCCCGATCATCCGCTGCTCCAAGCCAAGCTCGAAGCGATACGTGCTAGCGGCGGCAATCCGTTTTTCGATTACCAGCTGCCCGAAGCGATCATCAAGCTCCGGCAAGGCTTTGGCCGGTTGATCCGCACCAAAAGCGATCGCGGGATCGTGGTCTTGCTCGACCCCCGCATTCGTTCGAAGCCGTACGGCCGCAAGTTTCTCGAATCGCTGCCGGACTGCGAATTCGTGGAAGAGTCGGCCTTCAGCGAAAGTGAAGCGCCGTAGGTTCAAAAGATTGCTGTTGCGTCGGATCGGCGAGTGGTGGTACTCTCCCGGCATGTTGGGTAAGTGTAGGTGGAGCCATTGGCTTTGCCGGCTCGTAAACTGCCCGCTATCACAGCAACTCTGTTAGCCGAGGTCAAGGATGACACGCCCCACATCGCTCCGCCGCGTTCTTTGCATCGCCGCGCTCGCCTTCGCGTGCGCGATCACTTCGGCGCAAGTCTTCGCGCAAGAGGCACAGTGGATCTGGTCGCCCGCTCATGACAAGGACAACGTACCGCAAGTCACTTGCCACTTCCGCAAGACAATTTCGCTGCGCGCGGCCGAGCAAGGAACGATTACGATCGTCGCGGATGACGAGTACGAATTGTTCCTGAATGGACGACGCATGGGTGCCGGTGGCGGAACCGATGAACTCGTCGAATATGATGTCTCGCGATATCTCACTCGCGGGAGAAACATCATCAGCCTGAAAGTCACCAACACGCGAGGCACGACAGCCGGCGTGGCAGTGCGTGTCGCCATCAAGCAGCGCGGAGGCGATTGGGAAGTCTTCTCGTCGGACGATACGTGGAAGACGAACCTTGCCGTGCTGCCGCTCTGGAACACGGGCCTCTACAACGACAGCCGTTGGGACGCGGCGCAAGTGTTCGGCAAGCTCGGCGAAACCGCACCGTGGGACATCCGCGAACAAGTCGCCGCCAACGAAGGCGACGTCCGTACGGAACGATTCAAGATCGATAAAGAGTTTGACGTCCAGGAATTACTCGACGGCGAGAAAACGGGCTCATTGATCTCGATCGCGTTTAACGAATTCGGTCACATCCTCGCCGGTCGCGCTGACGGACCGTTGCTGTTGATCTACGACAGCAACGAAGATGGCACGCCGGACAAGGTGAAGACGTACTGCGACAAGGTGAAGAACTGTCAAGGCATCCTCGCGCTCAACGGCAATGTCTACGTGACGGCGAGCGGTCCGGATGGCGAGGCGCTGTATCGGCTGTCCGACAACGACCGGGACGGCACGTTGGAAGATGTGAAGTCGCTGTTTACCTTCAGTGGTGCCGGCGGCGAACACGGGGCCCACGCCGTGACGCTCGGCCCCGACGGCATGATCTACGTCAGCGTCGGCAATCACGCCACCGCCAATGTCGAATTCGTCGACGCGAGTCCCTACCGGAACTTTTACGAAGGCGACCTGTTTCCGCGCTACGAAGATCCGGGCGGTCATGCCAACGGCGTCCAGGCTCCCGGCGGCGCAATCATCCGCACGGACCTCGATGGCAAAGAAGTTGAGCTGGTCGCCGGCGGCGTGCGGAATGCCTACGACTTGGCCTTCAACCGGCTGGGTGAAATGTTCGTTCACGACAGCGATATGGAATCCGACACGGGGACGACGTGGTATCGTCCCACTCGGTTGACTCATGTGATTCCGGGTGCGGAATTCGGCTGGCGCAGTGGTTGGGCGAAGTGGCCGAACTACTATGTCGATAGCTTGCCGGAGATCCTGGACACAGGCCGAGGCTCGCCGACCGGTGCCACGTTCTACAACCATTTCGCCTTCCCAACACGTTATCAAGATCGGCTGTTTCTGGCGGATTGGTCGCGCGGCAGGATTCTGTCGGTCGAGTTGAAACCGGACGGCGCGAGCTACTCCGCGACCAGCGAAGTCTTTCTCGAGGGCCAACCGCTGAACGTCACCGACATCGAAGTCGGGCCGGACGGAGCTTTGTACTTCGTGACGGGCGGCCGCGGCAGCGGCGGCGGTGTCTATCGAATTTCTTGGAGAGGGGAAGTTCCCGCGGCGGTCAGCAACCTTGGCGAAGGAATCGGCGCCGCCATTCGCCAGCCGCAATTGCACAGCGCCTGGGCGCGCCAGAAGATCGCCGGCGTCAAGAACTCGTTGGGCGAAACGTGGGACACGCAGATCGTGGGCGTTGCCAACAGCAAGGCGAACCCTTGGTACTACCGGACGCGGGCGCTCGACCTGATGCATCTGTTCGGACCGCCGCCAACCAACGAATTGCTTCTGTCGCTGGCCGCGGACGGTAACGAAATCGTGCGGGCAAAAGCGGTCGAGATGATGGGGCTGCACGGAAACGAAACAACGGGAAAACAACTGCTCTCGATGCTTTCGGACAGTGATCGTGCCGTTCGCCGTAAGACATGTGAGGCACTGGCCCGCATCGGCCAGCCCGTTCTCTTCGAGGATATCCAAACGATCCTCGCTTCCGACGACCGCGCGGAAGCGTGGGCGGCGCGGCGCCTGCTGGAGCGCATTCCCACGGACCAGTGGCGCGATGCGATTCTGACGACCGACGACAATCGTCTGTTCATCCAAGGTGCCATCGCGTTGCTAGTTGTCGACCCGGACGAGACGAATGCCCGTGCGGTCGTGGCCCGTTTCCAAGAGCTGAGCAAAGGCTTCGTCTCCGACAGCGACTTCACCGACATGTTGCGGGTCGTCCAAATCGCCTTGCATCGCGGCGAAATCGCTCCCGATTCCGTCCCGAACCTTGCCAGCGCGCTCGGCATCGAATTCCCATCCGGCGACAGCCGGATCAATCGCGAACTCGTTCGCTTGCTCGCGTACCTTCAAGCCTCCGAACCGATGGACCGTTACCTTGCGTTCCTGAAGTCGGAAGCCGATGCCGTCGACCGGCTGCACTTGGCGATGCATCTGCGATTCCTTGACGAAGGATGGGCGAACGGCAAAAGGATCGAGCTGCTGGAGTTCCTGCAAGCAGCTGCCAAGCACGAAGGCGGTCACAGCTATAAAGATTACATCGCGAATGTCCAGACAGACATTGCCAGGGCCATGTCGCCGGAAGACGGTCGCGCCGTGTTGGCTCGTGGAGCCGAATGGCCCGGCGCTGCGCTCGGTGCGTTGTACGGCTTGCCGACCGAACTCGATGAGCAAACGATCAAGGAACTGACCGAGATCGACCAACGGGTCCGCAAAGAAAAGGGTGAAGCAGCGAAGTCGCTGCGAGTCGGCATCGTCGCGGTTCTCGCTCGCAGCGGCACGCCGCAGGCGATGGAGTATCTGCGGTCGGCTTGGGACACCGATCCCGAACACCGCGAGACGGTTGCCATGGGATTGGCTCAATCTCCCGAAGGCGACAACTGGGACTATCTGATCAACAGCCTGCCGATCATCGAAGGCGAGGCCGCTCGCGAGGTGATCGTCAAGTTGCGTCAAGTCGGCTTCCGTCCCCAAGAGCCCGAGTACCTCCGCCAAGTCATTCTGCGAGGGCTTGAATTGAAAGGCGATGGCGCCGCGGATGCCTCGGCACTGTTGCAATATTGGACCGGCGAGCAAGTCGCGGCGTCCGATGCGTCTTGGGAAGACAGCATCAAGGCCTGGCAGAATTGGTTCGCCAAAAAACACCCCGATCGGCCGCGAGCCGAGTTGCCCGTGCCGGCCGAGAACAGCAAATGGAAGTACGACGAGTTGGTCGAACACCTGACCAGCGATCTGGGGTCGCAAGGCTCGGTCGCGAAAGGTGAACTCGTTTTCACGAAGGCTCAATGCGCAAAATGCCACAAGATCGGCGACCAAGGCGAATCGCTCGGGCCCGACCTGACAACGCTCAGCAAACGCTTCATGAAGAAGGAAGTCTTGCAGTCGATTCTCTTCCCGTCACACGTCATCCCCAGTCAGTACGCCGCGAAGACCGTGGTCACGACGAAAGGACGTTCTTACACCGGCATCGTCGGTGCCGGTGCAGCCGGCGCGAAGATCGTGCTGCAACTGAACGGCGAGAAGATAACGGTCAAGGCTGACCAGATCGACGAGATTGTACCCAACCCTAAATCGGCGATGCCCGATGGCTTGCTGAACCAACTCACACTCGAAGAGATTTCCGACTTGTTTGCCTATCTCGGCGTCATTTCGCCGCAGAGCATCGCTCGCGGGCGCGCTGAACGCACGCAAAACTG
Source organism: Planctomycetota bacterium (assembly GCA_027622275.1). GTDB lineage: Bacteria > Planctomycetota > Planctomycetia > Pirellulales > Pirellulaceae. Next base: position 53,157 of record JAQBZB010000013.1, read on the forward strand.
ATCCCGTGGGGCAAGGCTTCCAGCCTGTCAGGGCAGGTAGTGGCAGGCTGGAAGCCTACCCTACGCGACCGCGCGCGTAGACGTCGCCCTCTAGCTCCGTGATCGTCCAGTCCGTCAGCCGCTGTGCGTCGGCAACCAGTTCCAAGCCACTGCCGCCAAGCGGACTGGCAGCGTGTACGCCGCCAATGATCTTGGGCGCGATGAAGACATGAACTTCGTCGATCGAGTCCGCGTCGCGAAGCGTTCCGAGCAACGTCGCGCCGCCCTCGACGAATAAGTTCGTCAGGCGACGCTGGCCGAGTTCCGCGAGGAGTTTGTGAATTCGCTCTGCCGGTGTGCCACCGTCGCAAACCAGCACTTCGCAGCCCAGCTCCGTCAATCGCCGGACGTTCTCGGTGGGCGCATCGCTCGTTGCCACGACCAAGACCGGAGCGGCCTCAATCGACTTCACCAGCTTCGAAGCGACGGCAAGCGACGCTGCCGAATCGAGCACGATGCGCGTGGCAACTCGCGGGCCGGCCGGGCGCGCAGTCAGCAGCGGGTCGTCCACGCGAACCGTCCCGCTGCCGACCATGATCGCATCGACTCGCCCTCGGATCTGATGCACGACGGCGCGGGAGGCTTCGTTCGAGATCCACTGGCTGTCGCCTGTCCGTGTCGCGATTTTTCCGTCGAGCGACATGGCCCACTTCGCAATCACCCAGGGCTTGCCCGTTTCGACGAGCTTCAGGTAGGGAGCATTCAACGCTCGCGCTTGCTGTTCGCAAACGCCGACTTCCACTTCAATGCCTGCCTCCTGCAAGATCCGTATGCCACCGCCAGCGACCTGCGGAAACGGATCTCGCTGCGCCAATACCACGCGGCTGACTCCCGACTTCACAACGGCATCGGCACAGGGCGGCGTCTTGCCCTGGTGACAACACGGCTCGAGCGTGACAAACATGGTCGCCCCGCGAGCCGTTTCGCCCGCGTGGTGCAACGCTTCGGCTTCCGCATGAGGCCCGCCGAACCGCTGATGCCACCCTTCACCAACGACTTGACCCTCGCGCACGACCACACAACCCACCATCGGATTCGGCTCGACCGCGCCCTCGCCACGTTGGGCGAGTTCGATCGCGCGAGCCATGTGGTTGTCGAACGATTCCGCGGCCACGGTTGTTTCCCGATGGGATGTCATTTGTACGATGGCCTTCCAAGGCCGTCGGTTGTTTCACGACGGCCTTGGAAGGCCATCGTACCTGCTCCAAGCTAACGAATCTTCACGGCTTGCAGCAGTCCACTTGATCCACCAACGAACGCGCTGGCTCCGTCGGGCGCGACGGCGATTGTGTGAAGCCAGTTCGCGCCGACTTCGACATCGTGCGTGATCTGCACCGAGTCGGGGTCGATCGTGCGAAGGTGACCGTCGGCACAGGCAGCGACCAAGCTGGTGCCGTCGGGAGTCCACTGGATGTCGAGGGCCGCACTCGGCAGTTTGGCGAATCGTATCATTCGCCCTGGGACCGGCCACCAGAATCGGACGGTTCGGTCCGCACTGGAAGAAGCGAGCACGAAGGGCGGCTCCGTTGAACCTGGCCGGACGGCAATGTCGTGGATTTCGTTGGTGTGATTGTTCAGCGTGCGGATCATTTCGTTGGCCGGTTGTTGCCAAACGCGGAGCGAGTTGTCGCGGCTTCCGGAAATGAAGTGTCCGTCCGGCAAGAATGCGACCGTCATCACGTCTTGTGAATGGCCTTCGAGTTGAACGACGATATTCGCCGCTCGATCCAACAGCGTGATCGCGTGATCCGGCCCGGCGACCGCGAGCGCCTCGCCGCTGGCGTGCCAGGCGACGCGATACAGCAAGTCTTCACCGATCGCCTGTCGATGCGGAAGCTTCGGCAGCGGCCAGTAGAACAGCTCGACGTTGCCCGATTCAGCAGGCTGCCCGCCGACGGCGGCAAGTGTCTGGCCATCGGGCGAGAAGGCAAGATCGTGAACGTGAGCCAGATTGGTTTCGAGCGTTTGTTGCTCCGCGAGTTCAGGCCAGGCGTAAACTTTCAGCCCGTGCTGCGAACCAACGACGATCGACTTGCCATCGGGCGCGAACGCGGCGGCGGTGATTGGAGGTTCGGCGGCGGCCAACCGTGTCGCGTAAAACAGGCCGGCGATCATAAGAATGCGGGCGAGCATGATGGCTCAGGATACGAGCGTGCAGGATCAATGATTCCAGGAAAACTCGGTGCTGTTGACCAAGATCCAGTATAGATCCTCCAGGCGTTCGCTGCGATTGTCGCCTTCTGTTCCGCTGAGCAACTCCACGAAGTGTGCTTGTTCGGCGGCGGAGGGAAGCCGCGACAAGACCGCCAGGTAACTGGTCTCGACCGCTTTCTCGTCCGTCGGTGCCAGCACCGAGATCCGTGTCGTGGCGTTCAAAAAAGGATTCGGCTGCGTGCGGTCTTTGACCATGCTGCCGTTCATCATGAGCAAACGCTGGGCGATGGTTCCCGCTCGATCATCGAATTCGTCCTCGCCCGTGTCGCCATAACGTTGGATGAACTGATTCTGTTCATTGAAGCGTTGCAGTTTCGCGATGATATGAGACTCGGCGTCGATCGTCGCGAGCGAAGCGGCTTGAAGCACTCCGCCCGCCATTTGCTCGGGCCGCAGCCGAGTGAGCGGAAAGACGGCCCAGGCATCCTCGTGCTCCTGGGTCACTTCAAAATCGGCACGGCTATCCAGGCGAAACGCCTTGGTGCCGGCAATCATCCGCACCAGATGCCGCAAATCGTAGTCGTGCTTGACGAAATCATCGGCGAGCGTTTCGAGGCCGGGCGGATACTCGCCGTACAGCGGGATGTCGTCGATCGGCTCGACCAGCGGCTTGCCGAACAACATCGCCCACATCCGATTGACCATCGCCCGGGCAAACGGTTTGTTCTGATCGTGCGTGACCCAGGCGGCAAGTTGCTCGCGTTGCGTTCCTTCCTGGGGCAGGAAGTCGGAGCCGAACGGAGGCTGAGGGGCGATCGCTTCAACCTCATCGGCACCTAGATACTGGTACTTGTATTCGTCTTTGCCATCGGTCACGCCAAAGATCGAAAACTTAACACCGCCATAGAACGCGGCGAGGTGGTGGAAGTCGCTCTGCAGCCCGCCTCGGGATTTGTCCTTCGTGCCAAGATTCATCTTGCCAAGATTGTCGTCGTGACACTGCAGGCAATCGATCCTCATGCCGAGAAAGGCCCGAGTCGTGCGTCCGGCGAGACGGATCGCATCGGGCTTGCCTTTGTTGTCTTCGTCCAACGTCACCGTCAGGAAGTTGACCGACGGGTTGTTGGTCCACAGCCCCTTATCGCTGATCAATTCACGCACGAGTTCATCGTAAGGTTTGTTCGCATGAAGCTGATCGCTCAGCCAGGTCACGAACCGACGGCGACGATAGACGATGAACGGCCCATTGTCCGTGCCGACGTAAGAACGCGCCAGCCGCTCGGCGACGTAGTCCGCATACCGGCGGTCTTCGAGCAATCGCGAGATCCACCACTCCAGCCTTTGTGCTTCCGGGAGCGATTGTAAGACGCGGACTTCTTCCAGCGACGGGATCGTGCCTGTCAGTCCCAGCGACAGGCGTCGTGCGACCACCAAGTCATCTGTCAGCCCGGCGCTCGTGAGCCCTTGTTCCTGCCACGCAGCTTCGAACTCGCCGTCCACTCGATCGAGGACGCTCCGAATTTCCGGCTGCTGATACCGGGCTGCGTCGAAGTCAGCGGGCGTCTCGATCGGGTCGTTGCTCAACAGGCGCGAGCCGAGAGCAATCAGCCCGACGACACTCAAACTGGCGAATAGCAGATTACGTTGCCACACGAGTCAGGCTCCTTGGCGGGAAAGCTAATAGTTTTTGAAACGACCGGGGACTCTAGGCGGGTACTAGTCGTTGCAGGTTCAGCAAAACATACCCTACACGATCCTGATTAGTTTCGCCGCCTGTCGCACCCAATGGACATGCGACACCTCCATTCGACTTGGTCCGCAACTCAATGGGAAGTCCGAATTTGCTACACCAACACCAATTGCCTACGATCACGGAGATGCAACCCACCGCTCGCGCGAGTTGCACTGGCGGGCCGAATGACACAGGTAGCCAAGGTAAAGCGATGTCGACCAGCAACTTTCCTCACGACCGATCAGCTCGACCAACGCATGTCTCTGACCGGACAGTCGGCGGACCATCCGAGCCGGAAGCTGCGCCGGCGACAATTCCGCCGGTTCGTGTCTTCGCGGCGGAAGGGATCGAGGAGCAAGTCGTCATCGTCGATGAACGGAGCCTGCTGGTTAAGCTTTGGGGATGGCTGTGTTCCGGCCTCGAGTGGCTGTTCGGCCTGGCCAGCGTCATTGCTGGTTTGGCGCTACTCGCGTCGATCCCGATCCTTCAATTGCTGTCGCTCGGTTACTTGCTGGAAGTCAGCGGACGGATCACGCGCACGGGAAGGTTTACCGCAGGATTCATCGGAATTCGCCCGGCGGCTCGGCTCGGCAGCATCCTGCTTGGGACTTGGCTGATGCTGTGGCCAATTCGCTTTGTTTCGAGTTACTGGCGGGATGCGTACTTGATCGACCCTCACAGCGGCGTGACCGCTGCCTGGCGGATTGGCTTGTTGTTCTTTACCGCCGTGATGGTTGGACACATTCTCCTGGCTTGGTCCTGCGGCGGCAAGATTCGTCACTTCTTCTGGCCACTGTTGGCACCGCTGTTCTTCGGCATGTGGATGTTGAGAATCATCGTGTCGAGCAATCGATTGCGGCCGATCGTCGGGCCAGTGGTTGGGACGTTCTCGAAGCGGCTGTTGAAGGACCTGACGACCGTTCCGCCGCTGACATCTTGGTTTCCGCCCGCGATCTTTTGGGCGAACCTCCGGCGTGGCGGACTCTATACCGCGGCTCGTGATGCCGTGTGGGATTATGCGGTCAATCTCAAACCCCACTACTTCTTCTGGCTTGGGCTACGCGGATTCGCCGGCGCGCTAACGTGGTTGTTCGTCCCGGTCATGATGATCGTGGCCACCACGAATCTACAGCTAGAGAATCAGCAAGCGGCACAGGGGCTCGGCGGCTTAGCGGGCTTCTTTGGCTCGGCGCTGTTGGCGCTCGTCATTCTTTACTTGCCGTTCATGCAAGCCCACTTCGCCGCGGAGAATCGTTTTGTCGCGATGTTCGAACTGGGCACGGTCCGTCGCATGTTCCGGCGGGCACCGATCGCGTTTTGGTTTGCCCTGTTGATCACGCTAGGATTCTCGCTGCCGCTGTACTTGCTGAAGATTGAAACCGTCCCGCGCGAGACGGTGTGGCTGGCCAGCCTCGTCTTCGTCGTCTTCATCTTGCCAGCCAGGATGATTACCGGCTGGGCGTTGGCACGAGCCCAGCAGCGGAACGAGCCGAGATTCTTTCTGTTTCGTTGGGTCGCGAGGCTCGGTACATTGCCGCTCGTAGTGTTCTACGCCTTCGTCGCCTTCTTCACGCAGTTTCTGTCATGGTATGGATCGTACAGCCTGTTCGAGCAACACGCCTTCCTCACGCCGGTTCCGTTTCTGGGATACTAGGCCACCGGTCACTCAACCGCGCCGGGGCGAGATCCACAGAAACGGCTGGTCGGTCAGCAGCCGCATCAACGAGATGAGCGTCGCGTCGGGAGCTTGCGGCAGGGCCAGCACCGCATTGCAACAGCCTTGTCTAACGCGCCCCAAGTTGTAACCCGACGCGTAAGCGAGGAAATGCGCGTGTTCTTCCTCGCTTACGCGTCGGGTCACGAAGAATCTGGGCTCAAGCACTTCGTTAGTGATCCTAGTTTTGTTCCACGGTCCCCAACGGGCTCGCCCCGTTGGAACCAAAGATTAATCGACTAAACGTTTTGTCTGGCGAATGCTCTTGTTTGGCGTGTGGGTACTGGGCGGCAAGTTGTTGCTCAACAACCGCCTTGAGGTCTTGGGGATAGCGGACATACATCCCGGCTTGCCCCGCATGATGAGCAAGCAGCAGCGTGATCGGACTGCGATCGCTATTCGCTTGGTGGATCGCCGCCAACGCCTGTTCGCTGTAGCGTGCTCCGCGTTCATTACTAGCCGGTACTTGCAAAGCGATAAGCACGTGCAAGAGTCTAACACGCAGAGTACACGACGATACAAATCTCGCAATTTCTTCGCCTCATAATTCTTTGGCTGTTGGCGGTGGTAAAGCCAGAAAGCTCGCGATTATGTTCGGTGGTCAATCGCCGACAATGCGAGCCAGCACCCTCCGATTTCGTAGACCGGACGCAGTTGGCGAACAGACGGCACGGCTCATTTGCAAAATAACCCGCAGGGCGCGTGCGCGATATTTTGTGTTGGCAACGCAAAGTAACACGCAGGAAAGCGATCTCCGCTTCGACGTAAATACTTGCGGCGGGGATGTTTCCACGATAGATTCATCCCCAGCCGGTGCGCGTTACGTTGCGAATCGTCTGCAAAATAACACGCAGGGCGCGCTCAAAAAATTAATAGTTAGGCACAAGAACGTAATGCTTAATTGGGACAAGCGATGCCTTCCAACGCACTCTTCGTAAGCTACGGTCATCGCGACATGACTCTGATGGACTGGCTGGAGCGACTCAAGCTCTACCTAGCGCCGTTGCGTCAAAAGGGAGTCGTTGACATTTGGGATGATTCCTCCATCAAGCCAGGCTCGCTTTGGCGGATGGAGATCGCACAAGCGCTGGACCGGGCAAATTCATCCATACTGCTCGTGGGCTCTGCATTTCTTGCCTCCGACTTCATCGCCACGAACGAGCTACCCACTCTGCTTGGCGCGGCAAAGACACGCGGTGTATCCATCTACCCTGTAGTCGTCGGATACTGCGCGTATAAGCAAAGTGTTCTGGAACAATATCAGGCTTTCAACGATCCAGATGCTCCGCTCGAAGCACTGCCAACGGCTGAACAGAATAAAACTCTGAATGATGTAAGCATCGCCGTCGACGAGGATCTTCGACATGCTGCCGCAGCCGCGCTCCCTGCCCCGGTGCCGATGGCCGACACAAAGCAAGCGCTGGTTAAGATCGCGGAAGAATTGGATAAGACGCGCACTGCGTTTTCCGCACAATGCCGTCGTCGCAACCTACTCGTTCGGACGATCAGACAAAGGCTCTCGGTCGCAGACAAACTCCAGTACGAGAATTTTTTCTTCCGGTACTACAGCGAGTTAAACCGAGAGGAGTTATTTCAGTTCGAGCAAATTAGAGCGATCACCGAGGGCTCCTTGCATGACGGCAATGAGGCCATTTTGGGACTCATCGAAAACAATCCGCAGGTTCTAGAAGCAGTCCCGTCACTCGCGGATCTACGCCAACACATCGTGTTCTGGCTGAATAAGTACGACAAGGTATTCGTCAAACGGCAGGAAATGTGCCTCCTCTACACCGGAGTGGAAGACAGGGTTCCATTTCCGGATCACGCACACGAAGATGTCGACACATGGCTGGAATCGCATAATTAAGAAAGTGCCTAACTAAACGCTGGACCGGAGCCGCCTATTCGGTCGGAAACACCTAGCGACGCTGGCTGCGGCGGCCCGGTCAGCTTCGCGTTAGGGCAATCTTCGCCGCCGTAACAGCGTCCGGTCTAGCAGACCGGTGGTGACTCGGCGGAGAATGGTTGTAGATGATCAAATCTGTCGATGGCAACCGTTCCGCGAGGGCTTCGCAATCCCATCAGTCGACGACAACCTGATGCGATTTAAGAAACACCCGCCCCTTCGACTTGCCGATCTCCGGGGGCGGGGCCTGTTGTGGCCCTTGTCGCGCGGTTCCTGGTTCTAGCCCACGGCAAACGCACACTAAGTCTTTTGTAGTCCAAGGACTCGGGCAAGATAATCGGTATTCCAA
>JAQBZB010000267.1 GCA_027622275.1 Planctomycetota bacterium
CGCCGAGGCCAGCCGCTGCCCGTCCGGGCTGAACGCCACGCTTTTGACCGAGCCGGCGTGTCCTTTCAGCGTGACCGCCTCCTGCCCCGTGGCCGCGTCCCACACCTTGACCGTCTGGTCCTCACTCGCCGAGGCCAGCCGCTGCCCGTCCGGGCTGAACGCCACGCTGGAAACTTCGCCGGTGTGTCCTTTCAGCGTGAGCGACTCCTGCCCCGTGGCCACGTCCCACACCTTGACCGTCTCGTCATAACTCGCCGAGGCCAGCCGCTGCCCGTCCGGGCTGAATGCCACGCTCGTGACAAAGGCGGTGTGTCCTTTCAGCGTGAGCGACTCCTGCCCCGTGGCCGCGTCCCACACCTTGACCGTCCCGTCCTGACTCGCCGAGGCCAGCCGCTGCCCGTCCGGGCTGAACGCCACGCTTTTGACGTTGCCGGTGTGTCCTTTCAGCGTGAGCGACTCCTGGCCCGTGGCCGCGTCCCACACCTTGACCGTCTTGTCATAACTCGCCGGGGTGAGTAAACGGGGACAGGTCCAGTTCTTGGCAAGTTGGATGTTAAAAACTGGAAACGCGGTAGGAACCGCCGTTGCCGGCGGCCCCCCGCACAGATCCGTACGTGAAGGATTACCTCATACGGCTCCTCCGTTAGGTCAAACGATCTCAACGCTTAGTGTTGATACCTGTCGTGATGGCCGTGCCGCTCCGATTGATGTTGGCTCCAACACAGGGTTTGGAACATCGACGGCAGTTCGGCAATGCTTCCCTTCGGTGACTTCCTTTCCTCGACGGATTCCGCTACTGCGGTCGCAGCTTTGTTCACCCGTGTCGACGGTACTACGAAGTCATCTGACTTCCCATCAGCGTTCATGTCAGAATTGCCCTCGGAGAGGTTCGCTGACCGTTCCACCCCCGCAGCGAGGCGATGTGGAAGCCAATGGGCTCTCCCGGTTCTCGCGCTTGAAATGTCTGTGCATGCACAGGGTCTGTGACTCCGCCCCGTTCGTCGATTTCTCGCCAGTATCGCAATCGACGATGTTGCCTTCTCCGAGACAGGACAAGATCGGCACGCGGAAAGGCTGATTTCGGAGTTCAATGGCTGGCCTGCACTTCCTCTTACCGATGCCACACCCGTGATGTTACCATCGCCAGCGTACGGTTCGAGGCCAGAGTAACTGGCTAAGCTTTCTCTGTAGGACTCTTTCATTCCCAATTCCAAGCCGGTTTATCCCGGCGCTTTCCCTGTCCCCGTTTCCTGTCCCAATCGCACGCGGATGAAGTACCCCGAGTATCGCCAAGCGGGCCTACCGACGACGAGTGCTTGGATGGAGTCGGCGGTCAAGGAGATCAACTATCGGATCAAAGGCACGGAGATGTTCTGGAACAACCCTGCCGGAGCCGAAGCGATCCTGCAAATCCGAGCCGCTTCGCTCAGCGACGACGACCGCCTCATCCGCTTCCTCACCAACCGCCCCGGCCAACCCACGCTCCGCCGCACCAGCAACCTAAATCAAGTCGCATAAACTATACAATCCCTGACATGCACCCTTTTCGCCCGGATTATTTATCTCGTCGCCGGTAGCTAAACTAATGCGGCATTCTGTCTTCATGAGTTGGTTGCGGCTCTAGCATCGTGGTCGACAATCTCAGTGATCGGGAAAACACGGATGCGCAGCCATTGGGCGAGTTCTGGAAGCACGTCCTCGTGGACCCAATAGGCGACGCGTTGTTCCAAATGAACGCTCGGTGTCTCAATAAATACCGGCATCCCCAACTTGCTCGACAACACTTGCACCTTGGCATAGATCGCCGGACTCTTCACGGGAAAACGACGGTAGCCCGGTGGAATCGAGTCACTCGACGCGACGCGAACGGTTTGCGTCAACGCCTTCTCATGTTCGCGATCGCCGGCTTGTCGGATTGGTTCAAGGGCTTTCCGGTGCATGAATCTTTCTTCCACAATGTGCCTGTTCGCAGATGGTTTCCACACACTGGATTGTTGCCACAACTCTCCATTTCGACAAGCTTCGCTCTGAAACTCGGCTCAGCAAGCTGCGCCGGACGATTAGCGGTGAATCGGCTCCCAAAAACTGGACCAGACAATAAGGAGTAAAATCGGGAAGATTTTGTTCCACCAGGAGGGTCCGAGGGATGTCATGGAAGCGACACATGAAGGCAACGCTGATTCGCTGCTTCCTTCGCTTCAGCTTGCGGGCCAGCTATGGGAGTCGCACGGAGTTCGCACTTTCGTTGGCACTAGCCGTTCACGCTCAATTGGCAGTGCAGAAGAAACGACACAACCCGTTACGAGTCATGGCTTTCCAGAGTGCCCCCACTTGGAATCGAACCAAGAACCTATTGATTAAGAGTCTGCGGGAATGTGGCGGAATCCCTGGGGAAAGCGGGGATTCCGAAGCCGGCGCAGCACCGGGCGCAGCAGTTGGGATGGCGTTGGGCCAACGGCTGGCCGATTTGCTCGACGCCTGGGAGCGGCTCGACGATGAACGCCGGCGGGGCGTGCTGGCCATGCTCGACGGCGTGGTGGCGATGATCGACGGCGTGGTGGCGATGATCGACGCCGGCAACGAGGCCGGTTGAACCGCTTCCCGGTTCAAAAGTTCGCGCTGCCTTGTTCGCATTATGATGTTATAATCAGCACGGAGTCGCAATGAGATACTTGCACATTCTTTGGAACGATGCCGAAGGTGGAAACACCGAGCACGTCCTGGAACATGGCTTCTCCAAAACCGACGTGGAACACGTTGTTGAGAACCCGGAAAGCGAAGCCGTTTCCGAATCATCGGGCCGGCCCTGTTTCTTCGGGTACACGCCCGACGGCGAGTACATCATCGTGGTTTACGAAGAACTCGACGATGACACGATTTACCCGGTGACGGCGTACGCGGTCCCGGAACCTTAGAGAGCGTCAACATGGCCAAGAACAAGATCGTCAGACGCACGTCGGTCAAGCAATCCGTGGCAGCGAACGAGCGGCGACGGTTGAACGAGATCGAACGTAAGACGCAACAGGACTTCCCGCCTGCGGAGCAACAACCGGCAACGACGGGGATAGGCGCACAAATTCGCCGCGCCCGCAAAGCGCAAGGGCTGTCGTGGAACGCGGTCGCCAAGTTGGCAGGCATCCCCAATTCAAACACCGTCCGCGACATCGAATACGGCGCGGATGCCAAGCTGTCGAGCGTCGAAGCCGTGGCCCATGTTCTCGGCTTGAAGCTTGAAGCTGTCGAGGCGTGATAGCCGGGGGCGGCTGATTTCAACCGGGCGGCAAGCGTCCGGTTTCGTGGGTCCTTTTGGCCGGGGGGCCGGCGGGGCTTGGCCCGGTTATCATCCGACTTTTTCACACGGATTGCGAAAGCCGTGTTCCGTTCCTCTCGATGGGAGGGGTGGCCGTTTTTCAGGGAGCGGCGGGAGCGTAGACCGCCCGTACGGCACACGCATTTTTGGCGAATGTTTTTTGAGGGGTGGGGGTATCCCTTCGACGCTGATCGACCACGACACCCTCGACAGTCGCGGCCAGCGGCCGGACACACTGCGCGACAGCCCCGAGCGGTCGACCAGGTTGCCCGCGATCGTGGCGGCCGGTTGGCGATGCCCTCGACACTGATCGACCATGATGCCCTCGACAGTCGCGGCCAGCGGCCGGACAAACAGCGCGTTAGCCCCGAGCGGTCGACCAGGTTGCCCGCGATCGTGGCGGCCGGTTGGCGATGCCCTCGACGCTGATCGACCACGATGCCCTCGATAGTCGCGGCCAGCGGCCGGACAAACAGCGAGACAGCCCCGAGCGGTCGACGGCTGCCCGTTGCGACGGTTTCCAGGCTGGACAAGCGTTTGGGTCCTTCCCGGCGTTTGCTGCTAGATTGCCCTAAGGGAACAGTTTCGAGTCTCGACACAGTTGGTTGCCCGCCGGGGATCTGTCCAGGGTGGACAAGCGATTGGGTCCTTCCTGAAGCTTGTTGCTAGGGTGACCGTAGGGAACAATCGAGCGGGATAACTCACTTTCTTTCCGCTTCCATCGACGCCCCCCTTTGGGTCCTGTGGCACGCCGGAGGGCTGATCGACCCCTAGGCGATGGCGGTTCTTTCGCACGTCCTGAAACATGATGACTCATCATCATCATCATGTTTGCGAATCTTCATCCAGCGCGTTGGATGCCGTATGATCGTAGCTGCGAAATAATCCCGCTGGCCTGCTGGGACACATTTAAGGGAGTTTCACGATGCTGAAACGAGTGGTTGTTGCCTGGGCGGTTTTGCTGTTCCCGTTGCTATTCGTTCAATGCGGAAGGCAGCCTGCGACGGTCGAAGTCCCAGCCCGACGCATCGAGTTCAACGGTCAGACATGGACGTTCTCGCAAGCCAGTTTTGTACTCGACCGCTACGAACTGATGAACGGAGAGTTATACCTCGGGGAAGACGCCGGCCGGGGGCTGGTCGATCTTAAACCAGTGATGGCCAACGGCCCGGAAATCCGGCGAGTTGTGATGGTCGCGAGAGACGAACGCGGCGGATGGGTGCCCGACGGGCTCACACGTTGTTGGCTGTCCGACGGCAAGGTTGAGGATCTTGAATACGTTCGGGGCGATTTGATCGGCGAGGGCGAGCTACGCGAATTCCGAGATCCAAGGCCGGACGATGTGCCCGTTCAGGTCAACTAGCGCCTTGATTGACAAGCCTTGCCGGGGAAACCGTAGACGCGGACAAACGACGCGGTACGATGTAGGGCATCGGGTGGCTTGATGGGTTCGAAACCATCGGCCGAACGCGACCCGGGCGCGACGGGCTTCTACCTTTCTCCCCTCCCGCCCGCGGTCGGACCCGCAAAGGAAAGGTATCTTTGAATGGACGCAACGCACGGGAACACCCCATCCGGGCGAACGAACGGACACAACGCGGAAGCATCGCCAAACAGCATTCGTCACCCTTCGTGGACTACGCCGACGCCGGAGAGCATTTCGCGCGTTCGGGATGCCGCCGAGGATTACGGATACGCGATTGACGGATACATAGTGCGTCTGGCTAGCCATCCGGCATACGTTGCGAACGACAAGGAATGCCGCATCACGGAGCTGTTGGATGCGGCATACGAATTGGATCGATGCCTGCGGTTTCTGAATGTACCGGGGTCGCGTTTCACCCTTCGTAAGCTTTCTACGTCGATTCCGATTCCGCGCGGCGTAGCGAGCTTTCTATTCGAGTGGTTCAATCGTCGCGCCTCACTGGATTCGGATGCACCGGTATGGCCGTACCACGATACTCCGACGCCTGAGATTGCGCGACAGGATGCGGGGGCGAGCGACGTAGTTGTGACTAACGGGAACCTTGCATCGACCGACGACCTGGTGACACTCGTCAACGCGACCATGCAACGGCCCACGCTAGGAGGGCTGACGGGTGAAGATCGCGCCGCAGCCTACATTCTTTTCGCTTGTACCGGCTTCAGTTGGGAGATTCTTCGTTCTTTGAACTTGCACGATGTTCGAGTTGAGATGGACCCGCCAACCTTCAGGCTTTCGAGTGGGAGCGGAAAGGTATCTGGCTGGCCGCAAGGCTTGAACAGTAATTTCAAACATCCTCAACAGGATACGTCGCGACCACGCAAGTTGAGCGACGCCGAGTTTCGCAGACTTATTGAAACTACACGTCAGCAACGGCGCGTATCCGGCAATTCGGGCGATGACCGGGCGGCGATGTATATTGTTTGCGCGTACGCCGGAACGACGGGCCTTTCGCGATCGGAACTCACGCTTGAAGGCGCTCCACCCCGAATCCGAATACTCCGACATGGAGCGTATGCGAGTTGTCCGCAGTTGCCCCCCAACGTCATTTCGATGCTGCGGGAATGGCTTGCGGAACGTCAAAGCGTTCGACCTGCGGAGTTGCTTTGGCCGGCGCTGAGTCGATTGAAGCGAGAGCATCTTGAAGATTGCACCGAGCGCTATCACAAGAGGCTGCATGAATACGAGAGCGAAGCCCTGAAACAAGTCGCGCCTGTGCTTTCTCGACACGACAACTTCACTTCGACATTCATTGAGGCGGTACGAACTCGCGAACTGAAACGCCCGACGTACATAGACTACGCGCCCAAAATGCTAATGAACGACGCTGCGGAGGCTGGGGTACATGTTCACGGGTACGACTGTCGGAATTCGGACGACTCTTGCGATGTTGGTGTGCTTGGCAGTTATCAGGGAATCCAGCGCAGCAAACTTGAAGAGTTCATTTGCTCCACGTACCAACAACCTGACTACGACGGGATGACGGGGCCAGATCGTGCGGCGCTTTATGTGGTCCACGCGGCAACACGTTCGCGTTTCGAGACGTTGAGTACGTTGCGATCGAAAGACGTTTACATCACCGACACCGATGAGCTTTGCCTCGTTAACGATTCCGATCGACCGGAGCCAACGCCCGTGCTACCGGCTGAATTCGCAACATTCCTAAGCCAATGGCTGGAGACCTGTTCAATCTCGGATTCCAAGGAACCGCTTTGGAAGATGCGCCCGATCAAGACATTCCAGCAAGACTTACAAGCTGCCGGGATTCCATTGAAAGACAAGGCCGGGTGCGAATTCGATATGAATGCACTCGCCCACCAATTCGATTCGGCACTTGATCGGAAGTGCAAAGCTGCCCGGTCCACGAACGCGGCGATTCGCAAGTATCCGATTCCAACCACGGTTGATGAATCGCTCAAGGTATTCCGGGCGTCGCTTGATGTGCTGCTAGAGACGATGGGTTGGGGCGACGTGTTGAACGGAAGGGCTATTCGTTGGTGGTGGCACGAAACAAACAACTCAGATTATCAAGAGGAGCCCTACGTATTCCTGGAATGGACGCCGGAGCGTCTTCGTCAGCAATTCGGGAAAAGCACGGGGAAGTGGGATCGCGACGATTTCGTAAAGAGCCTACCGCCGGATACCTGGATTGACATCAAAATCGACGGCGACACGCCGACAAAAGACCCCAACGGACTACTAATCGTTGATTCCGAAACCTTCCATTGGCCAAAACTTGACCCACGAGTTTTGTGGCCGATCGTCAACAGGCGATCGGCGCAGGCGGATAATCTTGCGAGTCAACGAGGGTGGTCTTGGCGTTCTCAACTTTCTGCCGCAAGTTGTGCATTGGCGGAAGCTCTTCGAAGGCTGCGAGCGTGGGAAGTGACGGATCGTTTCGGAACGCGCACCTTAATTGTTCCCGACGATGAAATCCCATCGGATCGGAGCCCGGTTGAAATCGTGCTAGAAATCGAAGCTACGACCAACACAAGGTTGCATGACGGCGAGAACCCGGAATGGTTCATTCGGTTACACCGCGATTTCAATACGCGACGCGACCATGCGGCGGCGGTAAGTTTTGCCGATTACTGCGAACGACAGTATCGACACCGGGTTTCGCGGGCGAAGCCGGCAACGATTGATAACGGCGAACTGGTTGTGGAAACGTTGCGCGTCAAGAACGGGGCGTTTGAGTCTGCAACAATCGAGAATCTGGAATGCTCAAAGCCAACAGAAGCCGCGATGAGCAAACGGCGCAAAATCACTGCCGGCGAAGCGAACGTAAAGGCACGCGATTATTTGGCGGCACACCCGGAAGCGGACGCGCGGGAGTTGGCCAAAGGTATTAGTTGTTCAGTGGGCCTAACTAACAGGCTGCCCGCTTGGCGTGCGGTTCAAGAGCAAAGGAACAAAGGCCGAAAGCCAAAAAAGCCAAAGGCGGTAAGCCTCACGAGCAATCTTGAATCCACGATCGGCGAAGACGATGACGAGCTGCAACGGCTAATGGCAGAACAGGGCGCTGACGCGCGCAGCGATCAGCGACAACCTCGCGAACGCAAACGCCTCTAATGCGCGTCCGTTCGTGGCGCGTTCACAGCGTGTTCATGAACACGCATTCTCGTTTTTCCCTTGGAAAGATTGTTGTTCAGGGGCTCGATGCGTGAACAGTCGCCTATAGGTGAGCGGTAGTCATCACTCACCAATGGAGTCCAAAAAGTGGCTGGCGAACGTGTTCCACAATTGCTCACGGTCGGACGAATGGCCGAGAAGCTCGGTCAACCCATTCATCGGGTTTTGTACGTACTGGCCAGCCGACGGCACATTCAACCATCGGCGCGAGCTGGCCGATTGCGGTTATTCGACTCAAAGGCCGTTGCTCAAATACGCCACGAACTGAACGCCATCGACGCGCGACGATCGACTAGCGACCAAGAAACACAAACAGCCGGGTGAGTGGCCCGGCCGTTTAGCAGTGAGCCCCAGCGGCAAGCTTGACGGCTCAAGAAAGGATTCACGACACGATGCAAAGTAACGGATTTGACCATCCGAATCTAGCGGCGCTCCTCGGACGGCTCGACGGTGTGAAGCCATCGGGCAAGGGCTGGGTAGCTCGTTGTCCGTCCCACGAAGACAGCACGCCAAGCCTCACGATTGCGTTGGGCGACAAAGGGGGGATCGTTCTCCAATGCAAAGCGGGAACATGCAAAACGGCCGACGTGCTGGCGGCCGTGGGGATGACGTTTGCCGATGTGGGGCCGACTCGGCAAACTTGCAACGGCAAGCCGAGCAACGGGAAGCCGCGGATTGTCGCGACGTATGACTACCGCGACGAACGCGGGGAGCTGCTCTATCAGGTTGTTAGATCCGAGCCGAAGACGTTCCGGCTACGCCGGCCGGATGCGAGCAAACCGGGTTGTTGGTTGTACTCGTTGGGCGATGTGCGGCGCGTGCTATATCGGTTGCCGGAATTGTTGGCGGCCGATCCGGCCGAAGTGGTTTACATCGTCGAAGGCGAGAAAGACGCCGATCGGCTGCGATCGTGGGGGCTCGTTGCAACGTGCAACGCCGGCGGCGCGGGGAAGTGGCGAACCGACTATTGCGACGCGCTACAGAGCCGATCGGTTGTCTTGTTGCCGGACAACGACGAACCCGGCCGGAAACATGCCGACGCCGTGGCCCGGATGCTCGACGGCGTGGCCGCATCGGTGCGAATCGTCGAGCTACCCGAGCTGCCCAAAAAAGGCGACGTTAGCGATTGGCTGGACGCCGGCGGGACAATCGAGCAACTCGCCGAATTCGTCGAGGCCGCGCCCGAGTGGACGCCGGCGGCGATGTTTGAGCGATCGGCAAGCGTAGTGCGTTTGTCCGATGTGACGCCGGAAGTGATTCGATGGCTGTGGCCCGGTCGGATACCGTTGGGCAAGCTGACGTTGATTGTGGGGGACCCTGGGACCGGCAAAAGCACGATGACGGTGGATCTGGCCGCGCGTGTTTCGGCCGGCAAGCCGTGGCCCGACTCGCCCAACGACGACAACGCCGCGGGGGACGTGCTGTTGTTGGGGACCGAAGACGGCCTGGCCGACACGATCCGCCCGCGGCTGGACGCGGCCGGCGGTAACCCGACCCGCGTTTCTGCCCTGAACGAAGTCTATTCGCTCGATGTGCATTTGCCAAAGTTAGAACTGGCCATCCGCCAGTGCGATAACCCGCGGCTGCTTGTCATTGATCCGATTTCGGCTTTCCTGGGGAACATCGACTCCCACAAGAATGCGGATGTGAGGCGAGTGCTGGAACCGCTGGCGCAACTGGCGGATCGTTACCGAGTGGCCATCGTGCTGGTTCACCATATGAACAAGTCGGCCGGCATTTCGGCTTTGTACCGAGCATCGGGAAGCTTGGCGTTTACCGCGGCGGTGCGGATGCAATGGCTTGTGGGCGCGGATCCAAATGACGCCGGCCGGCGGCTGGTGTTGCCGGTCAAAAGCAATGTCGTGAAAGTCTCGACGGGCTTGGCGTATCGCATCCAAAGCGACGACGCGCGGGCCGTGGGGTGGTTGGAGTGGGAAGCGAAACCCGTAGAAATCAGCGCCGATGAAGTGTTGGGCGTTACGTCGCATGAAGAGACAGAGCGGCGCGATGCCTTGGACGACGCTACAGCTTGGCTGTCGGAGTTGCTCGACGATGGCCCGGTCTTCGTCGATGAGCTGCAAAAGCTCGCCAAGGCCAACGGACATTCACAATCGACGTTGCGCCGCGCCAAGAAGCGGCTGGGGGCAGAAGCCCGCAAGCAGGGCAATGGCCGCGGTGCAAAGTGGTTTTGGACAATGCCAGCGGCCGACGGACAACTGAGGCTGTTTGACAAGCCGAGCGACGAACCGACGGCCGACGACTAGCCAAGCGGAAGGCGCTCAAGATCCGAAGATGCTCAAGCCCGAACGTGAGCGCCTTCGGACTTGAGCGCCTTCGGATGAACGTGAAAGGATTGACGATGCAACAACAAGAACTATTCAACCAAACGCGGTCGGAACCGGCGGCACGGCCCGCGCGTGAAGTGATTCAACCGCGAAGCTGTGGCGCGGAAACCAGCACGCAAGCGGCGGAAGCCGTGAAGCCTCACGCTGGCCGGCTGCGGGATCTGGTCTACTCGCTCGTCGAGGCCCGCGGCGGTGCAACGGATGAAGAGATAGCCCGAGCGCTCGAGCTTTTGTCTGACACGGCCCGGGCGCGACGCTGCGAACTGCGCGACGCCGGCTACCTCGTTGATTCTGGCGATCGACGCCCGACAAGCCGCGGCCGGCCGGCTGTTGTGTGGAAAGTGACCGACAAGACATTTCCGGGGAAATGACGGAGCAACCCTCATTATGCAAACTGATTCAACTCACGAACGATCCAACGACGCGGCCGAAGCGACGCCCGCCCCGATGTTGCTAACCCCGCGGCAAGCGGCGAACACGCTGGCCATTTCGACCCGCAAACTGTGGAGCCTGACGAACTGCGGGGAAGTGCCGAGCCTGCGAATCGGCCGGCTGGTGCGCTACGATCCGGCCGACTTGCGGCAATGGATCGAACTACAAAAGACAACGCCTCGCGCTCGATAATCCGGGCGCGAGCTGGTAAGCTACCCGAACCACGTCAAAGCGTTTTCGCGAACGCAAACAGCAATGATGAAGAGACGCAACGAATACGGCCGGCTTTGGTGCGCGGTATCCGCAAGGACCGCGGGTGGAATGCTGTTCCGCCTGACAGTGCCAGTGCTGGCCGTTTTTTCATGCGCGTTGAGCGATACTCGACGCCGGGAGCGGCGATAACGTGGCATCAGTCTTCAAACGCGGTGGTCAGAGCAACCGACGCGGTTACTACTATGTTTCGTGGTTCGATCATCATGGACGCCGGCAAACCAAGTGCGCCAAGACGACCGACAAGGCCGCGGCCGAACGCCTGGCTTCAAAGCTGGAAACCGACGCCGGGGAACGCCGCAACGGTGTGATCGACGCGACGGCCGAAGCGATGGGCGAACAAATGCGGCGGTCGATCGACTCGCACCTGACCGACTACGAAGCGAAGTTTGAAGCGGCAAAGCGAGACCCGGCCTACGTTCGAACGACGTTGGGCAACATTCGGATGATTGCCGAAGCGGCTGGCTTCGAATCAATCGGCGACATTGAAGCCGACGGCGTGAACCGCTTCGCTCAAACGCTATCCGAGCAAGACAAGTCGGCGCGAACTGTGCAAGCCTACGTGCGGGCAATCAAGGGCTTCACGCGCTGGCTCGTCAATCATCGCAAAATGCCACACGATCCGTTGGTGTCGATCGTTCCACCGAATCCGAAGGGGAACCGCAAGCGAGAACGCCGGATGCTTTTGCCGAATGAATGGCCGTGGCTTCGCGATGTGACGGCGAACGGCCCGGAACGATTCGGGAGCTGCGGCCGGGAGCGAATGCTGTTGTACGCAACGGCGATTCAAACCGGGCTGCGATCTGGCGAGCTGCGAAGCCTGAAACGCGGCCGGCTCTTTCTCGATGCCGAGCGCCCCTACATCGTCTGCAAGGCCGGCAACACCAAGAACGCGATTGACGCCCGCCAGTACGTTCAAGACGACCTGGCCGACGATCTGCGCCAGCACATCGCCACCAAGACGCCTACCGCCAATGTGTTCGCGATGCCCGACGAGTCGAACGTTGCCGATATGCTGCGGGCGGATCTGGCCGACGCGCGCCGCCAGTGGCGCGATGCTGCGAAGCGAGACGCAACGGAACGCCTACGGCGTGAACAGAGCGACTTTCTGTCCGATGTGAACCATGACGGGGAAGTGCTGGACTTTCACGCATTGCGGCATACGTGCGGGGCTTGGCTGGCGATGAACGGTGGGCAACCGAAGGCCGTTCAATCGGTATTGCGGCATTCGACCATCACGTTGACGATGGATACCTACGGGCATTTGTTCCCCGGTCAGGAAGCCGACACCGTGGCCCGGCTGCCGAGCATGATGGGCAACGAGCCGGCCGATTTGAAGGCCACCGGAACGGACGATAATTGCCAGTTGGTAGGTCAGGATGCGCAGCGCTACGCGCAGCAGTTGTGCGGCGATTCGAGGCTTTCGGGTGCGACACAGTGCGACGACGAAACCGACGAACCAAGAAACGACGCAAGCCGCAACTCGTTGTCAGTTGCGGCTTTCGGCGATGAAATTCCGGCGGATGCGACGCCGTGCGAGAGTGCCCCCACTTGGAATCGAACCAAGAACCTATTGATTAAGAGTCGGGCCAAGGTTTTGGTACGGATTTGATAGGCTGTTGTTTCAAGGAGTTTACGCCAATCGGACGAGCGTTTCGCGTTGAAAATGTCAGTAGATGCGAGATTCTGTTGGCACTTTAGTTGGCACTTTGAGAAACCGGGTTCGCGGTTCGCTACCGCATCAACCACCGTTGCCCGTGGCAAGCACCTACGTCACGGGCGACGGTTCTTTGATGCGCCAGTGAGATTTGCTGGCGAGACCTTCGTCGACACTACCGTGAGTGCCTCGCTACACTCCCAGGGAAGCGACTGGCGCACGATCGGCACCTTCGGCATCATCCCGGACGCTGGACGAGATCGTAAGCGAGAAAAGCAATTTCGCGTCGATGCTGAGTCCGGAGACGCGAAGGTGGAAAAGTCGAAAGAACGCGGTCGGCGTGTTGCATTTGGGGCGGGGGGGGAGCATGATGCCAGTCAGGGAGCCTGGAGAGAGTCTCTGTAGGTTCAACGCAATGCCACCCGCAGTGGATGAAGAATAGAAAATGAGAATCGGATTCTGGCTTGGTCTAACCTGCGTGGCTCCTTTATTCAGCGACGCTCATGCCGCGATCATCGA
>JAQBZB010000268.1 GCA_027622275.1 Planctomycetota bacterium
TCCTTCTTCACTGGCATCCTTCTTCACTGGCATCCTTCTTCACGGGCATCCTTCTTCACGGGCATCCTTCTTCACGGGCATCCTCACATCCACGTACTGGTCACCCGCGGCGCGTTGACACCCGAAGGTGATTTTCTGGAATTGCCCGAATTCGATTTGGAGAGACTGTTGGCGACTTGGCCAGACGCGGTCTTCGCGCTGTACTTGGCCGAGGAGAAGATCGAACCGGAAGTCGTCGAGAACATGCGCAGTTGCCCGGGCACCGTCGCGCAGCGATGGTCGGCGGCTTCAGCGTGGACCAGTCGGTGCTTCTTTCGGCGGGCGATCAGCCGGGTATCGAGTCGAGTAGGGTGCGTCAAGCGGAGCGGACGA
Organism: Planctomycetota bacterium; assembly: GCA_027622275.1. Classification (GTDB taxonomy): domain Bacteria; phylum Planctomycetota; class Planctomycetia; order Pirellulales; family Pirellulaceae. The sequence goes on from JAQBZB010000268.1 coordinate 373, forward strand.
GGAAACGGAGACAGGTCGACCTGTCCCCGTTTCCTGTTCACATATTTTGTGGATCTTGCGTTCCTGCGACCTTGACGTGAACGCGACACAATGATATTGTTGTGTAATGATTCCGGACTTCGACGAAAGCGGCAACCTACCGCCGGGCGTGCATGAAGCCGATTGGGAGCAAATCGTCCAGCGGTTCGGTTGGACCAGCCGTCGTCGTGAGTTGCTTGATGGATTGAAAACCGCAATGGAACCGCTTCGCGAAGCTGGGTGTCGTCGAGTTTTCGTGAACGGTAGCTTTGTCACCGAGAAGGATGATCCTGGCGACATCGATGTTGCGTGGGATCCGATCGGTGTTGATGTGGACCGGTTGCTTGAAGTTGAACCTGTGTTCGGAGACTTCACTGACGGACGGGCGGCTCAGAAGAAGACGTTCGGTTGCGAGTTCTTCCCGTCGAGCTTTGCCGCCGATCTTGTCGGGAGCACGTTTCTTGAGTTCTTCCAAATCGACAAAGAGACTGAAGCTCAAAAGGGGATCGTTGCCCTGGATCTAGAAGGCGAGTCATGATTAAGAACGAACGACAATACAAGATTACGAAATCGCAAATCGCGAAGTTTGAAGCGGCGCTCGGCGAACTAACTGCGCGGAGTGGGGCCAAGTCCCGGCTGCGGAAGCTCGAAGAAGACGCGCTGCGAAGCCAACTTGACGAGCTACGTAGCGAAGTGGAGCAATTTGAAGAACTTCGATCGGGTGGCCCCAAGCCGATCCACATCGATTCGTTTGACGAACTACCGCGAGCGCTCGTCGAGGCACGCATCGGGGCGGGGTTAAGTCAGAAAGATCTGGCCGGACGGTTGGATCTGAAGGAGCAACAGATTCAACGCTACGAAGCGACCGATTATTGCTCGGCAAGTCTGACGCGACTCAAAGAGATTGCGAAGGCCCTTGGCGTGAACATCGCAGGTGAGATGACGCATTCGGGATGATTCTGCAATGAACTGACATTTCCTGCCGCCTTCCGTTTGTCCCGCGATGGCAAACCAAAAGGCATCGTCAAAATTGGAGCAACGTCATGATCCGAAGCGAAGTCGAATACAAAGAGGCCGTTCGGCGGTTGAAGGAACAAGACCATCTGTTGAGCGAACAGAAGCAGAAGCTCGAAGAAATGAACCTGGGTGCGGACGAAGTCAAACCATTAATTGCTTGAACGACTTCGGTTTATATTTGTCAAAGCTGACCTGCTCTACGAAGACAAAATCATAAGTTGCGTCGGATTGAACTCGGTTGACATCGTCACACCACGCTCGCAACCGTTTCATCTTCAGCGGCAAGTCAAGCTCTTCGTGCCCCTTGGTTTCCACGATGACGATGTGTTTCCCGGACAGCTTGACCAGAAAGTCTGGGTAGTAATTGGCGATGTTGCCACCGGAGTTCACATACGTGTACTTCGCACTTTGCCGCTCGGTTAGTTTCGCCCGACTTGGGGCATCGGGCAGCACGGGATGCTTCACCACGTTTTGCGAAATGGCTTCGACCAGCGGATAGTCCGCCACGGTCTGCACGAAGATCGCACCGTTGTTGTGTTTTGGGGTGGCCGTCACATCCACTTGCAGACTCAGTGCGTCTCCCTTTTGCAACAGTCGATTGTGAATATCCTCGATCGACTTGAACCAGGCCAGCCGGTTGTCGTGAATGTGGTGGGCTTCGTCGTTTAGCACCATCAACTCGTCGATGTCGCGGACGATCATGCCCAGATCGACTTTGGAATCCGTCGTCGCACCAGTTGGCCGCGGGCCGAGAAAATAGTCCATCGTATTTTCATCATCCGGCGAAGGCGGGAGGTCGTCGCCGGCGTAAACGCGATGGATGTTCGTCAGAAAGATATTGCCCGTCGGCCGTGTCACTCGTACTTCATCTTGCAAATGCAGCGTCAGTTGAAAATCATCTCGCCAATTTCGACCGTCAAACCCGTTGTCTGGAATCACGGGGTCTTACCAGAAGATCCGCAGCCCTTGAAAGTCCCGATAGACGCGGTCCAGCACGATGATGTTGGGCGTGATGACAAGGAAATTTCGTGCCAGGCTCGATTCGGCTTCGTACAGTTTGTGGAAAAAGCTCCACGCCAGCACCAGGCTCAGCACCTTCGTCTTGCCGCTGCCGGTGGCTATCTTCACGACAAATCGCCGCCACGTTTCGTCGAACATCCCTGCCGACACCGCGCCGCTGCCGTCGAACCGCATCAGGTCGAATTTGTCCTTCGCCCCCACCACGTCGATCAGGTACACGATCGTTTCAATGGCTTCCCGCTGGGCAAAGTAATACTGAAAATCGGCCATCGTGCCGCCGGCTTGCGGTAACAGATGCGGCGCATTGAACCACCAGCTCAATAAGCTTTTGCTCGTCTCCGTTGCACCGACATAGCCACCGTCACGAAACTCTTTCACTTTGCGCCGAAGCTGCGCGACCAACGGCGGCATCAACTTGTCCATCGTCGTCTCGCGCAACGCCTCGTCCGCCGGAAACCAGCGGATCGACGGATCAAGGATCGCGTGGGGTGAATTGGGGAAGTCTGGATGTAATGCCATTACTCGACTGTCTCCACGACCAATCGATGTTTCGGCTTGGGGAGGCGTTTCCCCAATTTTTGCAGGCTTTCCAGGTGCAAGTCGAGTGCCTCGCAGGCATTGTTAAATGCTTCACCCAACGTCTGACCGCTCGTAATGATGTCGGGAATGTCGCTGAAGTCCACGACGTAAGCCGGATCCTTCGCCTCGTACATAACCGTAAACACGTAACCTCGATACTCATGCGTCGTTGTCATGACTAACTTGTCGCGACGGCTCATTTCCTTTTCCCGCCATTGCCCACGTTCACGTCGATAATCGTCATCGTATCATTCCCGAAAATATCGACCACCTTCACGGCGATCTTCCGACGCCCCGGCTGGCATTCGTGAAACACGCTTTGAAGCTCCAGCGACCGGTCCTTCTTCGTACGGAACGATTGCCATTCGTTCTCGAAGATGAAATCGCCCGTCCACATCTCTTCCCACTCGGTTTTCGGAGAATACAAGCCCGACGCGCCAGCGAGTGAGTCCTCTGCGATCGGCGGCTCACTCGCTTGCGCGTCGGGCTTGTGTCCCGCGGCCCGCACGTGCGGTTTGACCTCGATGAACGACACGTCATGGAACACCACCTGATTCTTCTCGACCGCCCGCTTGTCGAAGACTTCGGCCGGGATGTATTTGGGGGCGATGTCGATCCCCTTGGCCCGCGCTTCGTCCAGCACGTTGGGGAACAAGCCCATCTCGAACTCGAAGCCTAGCATGTCCACCTTGGTGAGGTGCTTCTGGCGGCATTCCAGGATGATCTCTTCGACGAACAGCCTCGTGATCGGCAGGTTGACCGGCCCGACCGTGACCAGCCGCCCGGCCCGCTTGCCGTGGAACGAAGCGAAGCCGTCGATCTTCTCCGCCCGGTAGGCCCGCAGGATCAGGTCCAGAAACGCGGCCTCTTTTTCGGCAAGCTGTTTTTGCTGTTGCTCCTCGAACGCATGGTGGGTCTGGTCTTTGGCCTTTGCGAGTGCCGGCATCATCGTGAAGTTTCCCAGATGAATCAGGTTGATGTCCCACCGCCGCCTAACAAGTAACCTTCAGATAATAGTTTGCGGTCCATAGCACGCTCGCGAGGAAGATAGATCGCGACTTGGATTCCGATACCGTGGAGATACTTACACATCAACGGCCCTACTTTAGCCCAACTCAATCCGCCGAGTCCGCAGCCGAGTGCCGGAAGCGCGACGGATTTCACACCTTCCGATTGGAAGTTGTTTCGAAACCAATCTAAACCGCCCTCAATGTCATCAAGGCGAGAGTCGTCTCGCCATTTTCTCTTCGTCGCAAACAGTAGAAACCATTTGACGGAGTTTGGCGTTTTGAGCGGCGTGGTCAGATCAGCCAATTCTTCATCAAGCGATGCTTCTCGTTTGTAGACACATGGCCTGGTTGCTGTCAGGCGTTTAGACCGGCACGCATCTTGGTAGAAAACGTAAACGTCGGGAAACTGATACTTGGCTCGCGACGCCAATCCTTTTCCCATGATTCCTTGCAGGTTCACGCTCACCGTCAGGACGTGAAAGCTCGAGAAAAACATGTCGCCTTCGATCAACGAGATGTTGTTCCCAATGCGAGCCGCAAACGATGGTTGGAAGAAGACGTTTGGCTCAGGCACAACCGGAACGGAAGTTGTGCCAATCAGACTCTCGACTCTCGTTTTCGTCTCGTGGTCCGCCACAAAAATGGTGTGGATGCAATCCGGGGTAATTCTTTCTGGCACGAGGCATTCCGCCATGATCTTTCGTTTTGAGCCGTCGAGTTCGTTCCACCATTCAGATTGAATCGCTTTCCATTGGGCCTCAATCACTTTGATTCCCTCACCAGCCCTAAAGAACTGCGTTGGGTTGTTGGCGGCGTTGCCGTCCGTAACGAATACGTTCGGCTGCTGCAAAACACGCGGCGTTACGCCGATCACCGCCAAATCACGTTTCGCCTTCTCATGCACCACCCGATACAGCATTGGGTTTCGCGGTTGGAAATAGAGATTTGCGTAGTCCCATAAGCTCTTGTGGTCCGGCGTACTTTTCAGCTTTCTGTTGCTGACAATTCCAGAGTCGTAGATTGGGGTGAAGGGGACTTTCTTGGTTTCGACCTGTGCGTGCGACAAAATGCCGTTCTTGAGCATCGACGGTAGATTTTCAACGTGCGTGATGTAGAACAAGCTCTTGATATCTACCTTGTTTGCCATGATTGGGCCTCCCTCGGTCCCGCCGTTCATTGTCTGGCGTCTGTGCCATCATAGTCAAATTCAGGCGACGAGCGAATCGGCGCCTTTGCCCCAGGTGTCTCGGTAGGCGATTTCTTCGAGGATGTTGGGACGCTTGGTGAAGGTGTCACCACCGATCTCGATGTCCATCGAAAAGTCGGCCCCGACGTCGAAGGGCGGGTCGATGTAGATCAGCTTCAGTCCGCCCTGCCGCTCGATCTCGTCCCGCAGCGGTCCGTTCTTCAAGCTGGACAGGATCAGCTTGTTGTCGCCCCAGATCAGCTTGTTGGTCCACCCCTTCAACTGCCGCCCCCGCTCGTCCAGGCTGAACAACAACTGCTGCGCGTCATCTTTGCCCTTACCGCCAGTCTCGTCCTCGGCCCGCGGTTCGTCCACCTGCTCGATGGTCTGGAACGGCAGCACAATATTGCAGACTTCGCCCGTCTTGCCATTCCAAACCAACTCGACCTCACGCTTGTCGTCGAACAGCAAGAACCGGTATTTTTCCGGCAACGGCTTCTCGGCTTCCAGAAAGCGGATGACTTCCTGCTTTTCCTGATCGGTCAGTCGTGGCATGGGTTGGCCCTGGTTCTCATTCGTCGCGGATGAACCCACCAGCTTACCGCTTCACCCCCGCCTTCGACAGCCAGGAATAATTTCAAAATTTGTTGAAGATTGCGAGACTGAGGGGACCGAGCGGTGGAGACCGCGCAGCGCACTACGCCAGCGGCAAACGCACTGTAAACGTGCTGCCCTTCCCAAGTTCGCTGGCAACTTCGACGTTTCCACCGAATTCCAGCGCGAGATGCTTGACGATCGAGAGTCCCAAACCAGTACCACCCAGTTCACGAGAACGTGCTTTATCGACCCGGTAGAATCGTTCGAAGATTCGTGCTTGATGTTCCGCCGCAATGCCGACGCCGGTGTCCGTGACTTCAAGCAATGCCATGGACTCTTCCGCGCACCAGCGAATTTCCACTTGCCCTCCCGCGGGAGTGTAGTTGATCGCGTTTTCGACAAGATTGTCGAGAATCGTGCGAAGCCCTTCCGCATCCGCGAGGACACTGATTGCCGATGGTGCTGGTTGGATATTTAGTGTGAGTTGCTTCGACTCGGCGACGACCGCATGCTCTTCAGCGCACGAATCGACCGTCTCGCCAAGCGAAACGGCAGCCAGTACGAACGCATCTGCGCCCGATTCGATTCGCGCCAGTCGCAAGAGGTCGAGGATCAGCGAGTGCAGCCGCTCGGCCTGCTCTTCGATGCGCCGGAGAAACTCACGATTGTGCTCCGGATCATCGATCGCCCCCCCGAGAAGCGTCTCGGTATAAGCCTTAATTGAAGTCAATGGAGTCTTGAGTTCATGGGAGACGTTCGCGACGAATTGTTGCCGGATATTCTCCAGTCGCCGCAGTTCGGTCACGTCGTACAAGACCAGAATAACACCGGGACAAGGATCGCCGGGCAAACGAGTCGCCGAGAGTTGGACAATGGACTGCGATCTGGGCAGTTCCAGTTCGATGCGCTCATGCGGCCTGGTTTCCAGCGCCTTTCGGACCACTTCCTGAATCATCGGGTTTCTCACGGCTTCCCAAATCGGACGGCCGACGACGTCACGAGTCGCAAATTCGAGTAGCGCGTGTGCGGCACGGTTGGCAAACAGAATCCGCTGGCCGCCATCGACGGCGAGAACGCCCTCAATCATCCCTCCCAGAACAGCTTCGAGCCGCTCGCTGTTCTCGGCAAACTCTCGGCCTTTTTGGTCGAGTTCGTTAATGCGACTTGCCAGCTGACGGCTCATCAAGTTGAACGACTCGGCAAGCGTTCCCAATTCATCGCGACTCCGCAGGTCGACCTCTTGCTGAATATCACCGCCGGCAATCGACCTTGCCGCTTGGGTCAGTGTCGCGAGCGGCCGAATGATGCGGCCCACGACAATGTACGTCAGGGTGAGAGCGGCAAGGCTGACCATGATTGCAGTGACCAGAATCAGCCGCTGCACTGAGGTCACCTGGGCATGGAGCGATTCCATCGGCATCGCCATACGAACGAATCCAGCCGGACTCTCTCGTTCGCCGACTCGCAGTGCAACATACATCATGGGAATTCCAAGCGTTGGGCTCGGTCGCTGTGACACACCGAACTCATTTGTTCTGGCCTGCAACAACTCTTCTCGGTTGCGGTGATTTTCCATCACGGCCGGGTTTTCGTCAGAATCCCCCAGGACGGTCCCGTCCGCAGCCACCAGGGTCATTCTCGTGCCCGTCTGTTCGCCGAGTCGCTTCAGCTTGGCCTGCAATTCAGCACCAGGACCGCTTTGAAAAACGTCAGCCATGTCGTCGCGTAGCAGCACCGCCGAATCATGCAACCGCTGCCGGGCGCGCTGGACGACAATGTCTCGTTGCCGGCTCGACAGAATCGCGACGAGCACCGTCGCCGAAACAAGCGTCAGCACGGCATACACGGCGAATATTTTCCAAAACAGGCGTGACGACAACAAATCCAAACTCCACCATCGAGAGCATTCTGACCGCGCAGGTTTCAAATCGCTGGTGTCGTTTTAGCGGCTCAACGGATCGTGGAAAAGAGAGAAGGAAGGAAGAATCTATCTCCAGCCAAGCGATCGATTCCCATCAGAGTGCCGAACCTGCGTTGGCCGACATCGCGCTCCGAGACTCGTACTGTCCGACGGCTATTTGTTGTCCGCTCCGCAAGGCGAAGTTGACGATGAAACCGAGCGCGCCAAATCACGGGCCGGGAGCCCATGCTGCGCGAAACGGTGCCACTACCGCCGCGATGTTTGGTGGCCACTTTGCGTTTAGATCAACTCGGGAATCGGCCGACCACCTTCCGCTACGATCGGAATCGGGCGGCCTCGTGAGTTGAGCCAGTGACTGCCGAGATCGATGCCAAGATGGCGGAACGTCGTGGCGGCCAGGTCTTGGGGGCGCACGATGCCGCTGGCGACTGCGCCGCCGCGTGAATCGGTCGAGCCAATTGTCTGGCCATGCTGCAAGCCGCCGCCAGCCATCACCATCGACATGACGTTTGTCCAGTGGTCGCGTCCGAGTTCCTTATTGATGACTGGCGAACGTCCAAACTCGCCCATCATGATGACGAGCGTATCATCGAGCAGGCCGCGCTGTTCGAGATCGTTCACCAGCGCGAACAAGGCTTGATCGACGCGCGGCAACAGCGGCTTGAGCCCCTTCTCGATACCGCCCCAGCGGACGTTGTCGCCGTGATGATCGAAGTAGCCCCACGCGCCGCTGACCAACACAAAACTCACGCCGCCTTCCACCAACCGTCTGGCCAGCAGTGCTTTCTGGCCAACGCTTTCCTTGCCGTAAGCTTCTTTCGTCGCTTCGGATTCCTCGTCGACGTTGAACGCCTTCTGAACTTTTCCCGACAAGACCATCTCGTAGGCCTGCCGCGTGTAACGGTCGACTCGGTCCAATGTTCGCTCTTGCTCCAGGGCTCGACCGAATCGATCCAACTCGCCGCGAAGCTGATCGCGATCTGTTAGCTGCGGCACGCTGATGCCGTTGGGCAACGCAAACTTACCGGCCAGCTCGTGCCCTTTCACCGGCGCAAACTGGCTGCCCATGTCGCCTGACTCCCAGACATCCGAGACCCACGAGTTCGCAAGGCCGACGAAGGCTGGCATGTCGGGATCGTTTGCGCCGCGAAGCTTGGCGGCCACGGAACCCATCGACGGATAACCGCCTCCATCACGACCATCGTTGGTACGCTGCGCCAGCGGGTTGCCGGCTTGCATCGTGATCGGCGTGTGATTGCTCGCGCTGCAATCGACGGAGCGAATGATCGAGAGTTTGTGGGCGATGGAAGCTTGCAGCGGCAGGTGTTCGGTGAAGTTGACGCCTGGCAAGCTGGTGGCAATCGTCCCGAACGGGCTGCGGATCTCCTGCGGCGCGTTTGGTTTTGGGTCCCACATGTCGATGTGACTCGGCCCGCCCGACAGCCAAAACAATATGACGGACTTCTTGTCGTTGCGTGGCTGGGCGCCAGCGGCTTGCAACTGGAGCAACTGCGGCAGCGTCAACCCGCCGATCCCAGCCAGCCCCGCTTGCAAGAACCAACGCCTCGAACCGACGTGAATCAAATCGCGACCTGGTGGCTGACGCGGATGCATGACGAATGTTCCTCAATGAGTCGTGATCGCAAACACAGTGCAAACCGAGCCTCCAACATATCAGACGCCGTCGATGCGTACAATCTTGAACGATGCACTCGCTTTCCAGCTTTCCAGCGGCTCTCCAGCAACCGCGCGTACTTGGCGTGGAGCAACCGATATGGGCAAGCATCTGAGCCTCGATTACCGCGGTCTTGCGACCAGCGGCAATGGCGAGAGACATATCACCCTGTTGAAGCGAGCAGCGGACGAACCAGAGTCGTTCCAAGTTCCTGGCATTGTTCACCGAACCGCGAGCTGGCATGAAATCGAGTTGGGACGCGACCGCCCGACGCTAAGACCTAGTGTGGCTACCGTAAATACCATTCATTCCCGCTTCCCCTTCTTGCTCAGCAACCGAGCGTAGCGGTTTTCGGGTCGCTATACTGGAATGTTGCGGCTCCTGATGGGTAAGCTATTGAACTGAAAAGAAACCGTTCGGCGTCGATATTTGGCGCTGGTCTTGCGCGAAGGTGAAACGTGGCATTTCAGACGCACTCCGTCTTTCATTAGGTGCTTCAACGGATAGCCTCATCGAGTGCGCTCGGCGAGTTTGCTCCTGCGGAAAACTTTTTGCTGGACGAACGCGTGTCAGATCATCGCGAGCGGGACTATTTTGAATGTACGGCCTTTGCTCCGACACCCTCGACAACAACGGGTGACTGGTTCGAAAAGCACAAAAGTTATGCATCCACGCGGCTGCGATTTGTGCCATGCACCTTACTTTCCGCACATCTCGCTCTCCATAACTTCGGATTTTCTTTCGCCGGTTCAGCGGCGGCCGTAGGTCGAGGGATGCATCCCGAACAGTTCGATCAGTTGGCGCTGGATGGGGGTCGCGTCCGTGTACAGATCCAGAGAGACGCCTTCGTTGGTTTGCAGACGGTGACGGCTCATGGACTCCATCACGTCGATCACCCGACGCGCCGTGGGGCGGCTGCACGCGCGACCCTCTGAATACAAAGGCAGCGTTTCCAACTTGGACTTGGCCATCGCGCCACGCAGTTCACGCTCCAGCAGCGTTTGCAGCAGCAAGGCCAGGAAGTAAACACACAGCAGCGACTCGATCCGGCTGACTTCTTTCAAGTACACCGGCGCAACATTAAAGTCCGTCTTCAATTGACTGAACCGCTTCTCGATGATCGGCTGACGCTTGTAAGCCCGCAGCACCGCTTCGGCGGTCAGCTGGCGGTCGTTGGTGATCAGCGGGAACACGCCGTCGCCGCGACGGGCACGCTGCAGCGACTCCACGTTGACTTGCCACGTCAGGTCGAAACGGAGTTTGACCACACGTGTATATTGGGTGTCCGCTGATTTGCGGCCGCGCGTCGTTTGCACGAGCGTCACCTGCTCCTCTGGCAAGACCTCCACGTTGAACAGCTCCGACATGTCGCGTCGCTGGAGAATCGTGTCGATCTCGGTGTCGACGCGGCGTCGGTCTGGCATCCGGCTGCGGGGCGATTGCAATCGCTTGCGCAAGGCCGTCAGTTCGTCGGTCGTCTTCTGAATCGCCTTGACCCGGCCTTCGTCATCCGAGACAGCTTTCGCCAGGGAGTGAATCCACAGCAGCCGGTAACCGTCGGCGGTCAGCTGTTCTTCACGCAGCGTTTTGAAACGCTGCCGCAAGACGTCGTCCTCGTCAACCACTTCGTACAGCAGTTCCCAGCGCAGCGAGTCCGGATCGTCCCGCAGTTTCTCCTTCATCCGTTTCGGTTCGCTACGGTTCTTCGGCAGAATGGTGATAAACCGTCCGCCCTCGCGATCGATGTGCGAGAGGTTTGCGGCACTGGCCAGTTTGCAGTCGGCCACGTAAAGAAAGTCGCTGCGGCCGGTCAGTTCGCGGAGCAAGTTCCAAGTCGGCACGTGCGTCTTATCGTCGTGCTGGTCGCCGTTGTCAGTGGTGAAGTAGACCGGCACGCCGCCGTCGTCCGTCACGGTCAGAATATAGAGCAACTGCTTGAGATCCGGCCGGTGATCCTTGCTGTGGCCATGCCGGATGGCGGCGGTTGTTTTTCCACGCCGCCGTTGCGGCTGGTCGAACTCGGCGTAGTCGCCGTAAAACTTGACTGTGGTCGAGTCGTTGTGCAGTTCGGAGAGATCCAGCTGGAACTCGGCGACGGCGTGCTGGGTGACGGCCATCACGAATTCCGGAAAGTTGACGTCGAACAGTCGGTCGAGTGCTCGTCCGACGCGATCATCGTTGAGACTTCGCAGTTGATCTTGCCGGAGATTCAGCAGTTCCGGGACAAAAGCCGCGGACCACTGTCCGATTCCGTAGAGCGGCTCGCGGCTGACGAGAATGTTTCGCACCAGCAGCAAGATGGCGGTGGCGGTATCGATCCGCTGGCGTCGATCTTCGCTGGGCAAGAACTGCCAGAGCGTCTCGCGCAGCTGACAGCGTTGGATCAATCGATTGAGGATCGGCAGCACGCCGATGCAGCGTGTGTGCAGGGTCAAGTCCCCGCCGGTGGCTTGGGGAGCAAAGGTGGCCGGGTCAGGAGCCTGATGGGCTCGTCGATTTGATCGTTTCATGCGATCACGATACGGCAGCGGGAGGTCAGGGTCCAAGCTGTCTCGCCGCGGCGGCAGGCAGGTCTAAAAAACTTACGTCAATCGTCGATGATGCAAGTCTTGCGTCACACAACTTACGTCAAGGGCCGATTTCGTAAGTCAGCCAAGTGCGCGAAAACGAAAAAACTGTTTCCCCACTGGACACTCGTTGCGTCATAAAGTTTTCCGCATCCCAGCCGTTGCAACGCGAGAGCAATTCGAGGAAACTGACAGCGAGATGTGCGGAAAAGAAGATGAACCGGAGGGCTCGGCCGCGTTAGATTTCGATGTCATCGTCTTCCTTTCGCCGCCCGTTATCTTGGGCGTTATTTGGCGATCTCATTCGCAACGAACTCTTGAACGCGAGGACTGAGCATGACAACCGATGACGAACGACGCGACCTAGTCAACAAGGCTGTCGAAGAACTGAAACATGAGTACTTGATCGTCCACAAGGACCAATGGCGTGCATACGTAATCCGAACGTTAGCTACGCTCTTCTTGGTAGGTGGTGTCACCGTCGTGGCAGTCCTAGCCGTTGTCTGGGGTGGCGCAACTGCCACCACAAATCGCAAAATGAATCTGCTGGCAGATGACGCGCGCAAGGATGCAGCTGAATTAGAGCGAATCCGTACGGAATGGGAGAATGGTGAGATTACCATCAAGAAACTAACGATCACGGATGAAAATGGCGAGGAACGATGCACTATTAATGTCACTCCCGATGGACGTGTCGCTCTTCGTATGCAAGATGCCGGTGGTAATGGATTCTTCGTTAACACATTGAGTGATGGCGCCGAATTGAAACTGCACACACCCGAAACGTTTTCCTACTTTCACGCAATCGCGACCGTTCGCGGAAGCGTTCGCGGCACGCACGCTCAATGTTCCGGTGGCAATCGGAATGGCAATGCTGATGTTCGATTGACTACAGACTCAACGCTCGGTTCAGGATTGGTTGACAATCGACCTCCAAAAGAGTAGCACTGCCAAATAAATCGGGTAAGGGCGGCCATTGCTGACCGCCCTCCCCACACCACCTAGGAGGTCGTGCGGTTTTTAAGTTACTTGTTTTCAACGGTTTGAGTTCGCTAGCAGAATTGGTTTTGCTG
>JAQBZB010000269.1 GCA_027622275.1 Planctomycetota bacterium
CGGTTTGCCGCACCGGACGGCTTGCGCCGTACCGCTAATTCGGTAAGTTATTTGCGGACGAGGCCTAAGAACGAACCGCACGAAAGCGAGAATCCTAGATGACCACCGAACCGATTGACGAAACGCTCGCAAACCTGCTGGATCTGAGCCAACAATTGCTTGACAGCATCGCCACCGCCGATTGGGACACGTATGAGCGACTGTGCGATCCGACGCTGAGCGCGTTCGAGCCGGAAGCACGCGGGCAACTGGTCGAAGGCATGGACTTTCATCGCTTCTACTTCGAACTTGGCAGCGGGGACAAACCGAAGCAGTCGACGATCGCTTCACCGCACGTGCGGCTGTTGGGTGACAATGTCGCCGTCGTCAGCTACGTCCGCCTCGTGCAGTACGTCGACGTCGCAGGCAACCCGCAAACATCGCATTGCGACGAGACTCGCGTCTGGGAGCGTCAAGACGACGCTTGGCGGCACGTTCACTTTCACCGATCCGTGAATTCCTGACCCGCACCTACCAGTTGAATACAAGTCCGGCGTACCCGCCGTGCAGGATCAAGGCACGACTCGAGTCGATGTTCGCGACATCATTGATGCTCCTTAGATCGGGATAGATCTGGTCGGCCGGCACCGCGACGCCCGTGACGGCCAGAGCCCGATAACCGACCGTTCCGGTCCATCGGCAGTTGAAGCAATATCGCAAGCCGAGATTGACTTCGCCCAGAAACGCGACGTCGTTCTTCGAGCTTCTGACAGAGAAATCTTCGCCCAGGAACAGTCCGTTATTGATCGTCGCAACGCCGAGGTTACCGCCGATCTCGGAAGTGTGGCTGATTTGATTCGAGTAAATACCGAGCTTCGTTCCGAGGTCCGCCGTCAATCGGTCGCTCACACAGTACTGCAACTGGTTGCCGACTTGGAAGCCGAGCAAGTGGTTTTTGATATCGATGTCGTAGAAGATGTCGTCGTCGGCACCCGTGATCTGGAGGGCGTCGGCGTTGGAAGCGAACAGCAGGTTCTCGTCAAACCGAAAGTATCGAATGCCGACCAACCAATTGTGGCGCAGCCGCGAGCAACTGCACTTACCGGTGGCACAACTGCCGCAGAAACGCCACAGGTTCAACTCGATGTTTTGGAACGAGTAGTCGCGGGTTAGTTGATGAATGCCGTCATTGCCCGGGGCGACATTCACGTACACGTCTGCTGACGAACCGCCGTAATCCAGACTGTTCCAGTTCAAAATGCCGTTCAGGTCGCCAAGCACGTCGGCGGAGACCGTTTGCGTTGACTGGCTGTTTGGATTTACACCCCAATAGACGGCTTCGATCGCATTTCGTTGACAGTTGAAGTACCGTCCGACATGAACGTCGAATCCGGTTTCCCACCCCATCGCCGCGTCGCGGGTGTTCGTGCGCTCATCCGATTCGTCTCCGGTACCGTAGCTGAACGTGTAATAATCTCCGCGATCGCGAGTCATCAGCACGCTGCCGACGCCACCGAACCAGTTCCTCGCCGCTGGTGGACCGCCCATCTCAGCATAGCCGTTCGCCCAGACATCGCACGAAGCCCCGCCGTACGGATAAGCCGGCATCGCGGAGCCTGGCATCATTTGCGATTGCATTGCATTGGGCGGTGCTTGCTGCATCGGCATGTGATTGTGGTAGACCTGCTGTGATGGTGCAGGCAGCGGAACCTGTACTTGCGGAGAAGCCAGCGGCGGCCCGCCAGGCAACTCGCGGCGTCGAAGCAACACACTCGCTTGCCCATCGTTCGATTGTACGTAGGGCCAAGAGGGCTGGACGTTCGTCGGCTGGTACTGATCGCGTACCGCCTGCGGATACACGGCCTGCGGATACACTGGCCCGTAGCCGTTGGCCGGGTACGCGGCGTAACCGTACGGCTGCGGGTTAAAGGCCGCCGCGGAGCGGTAACTCGGCATCGAGTTGTAAGCCGGCCCGGCAGCATAACCAGTCGGAGCGGCAAGCATCGAGGGAGTACGAGCCATAAACGTTTGTCCGTTCGCCACGTTATCGGGCGTGCCGAACAGGTCCGCGAACAGGCCGCTTCCTAGCGTTGCGGCACCGACGACACCGGCGACAGTTAGCACCGTTCGAGGAATTAGTGAGCGGAATGGCGCTAGCCACCGGTTCTTCGCGCGCCGCGAAACACCGGCGGCTAGCGCCGTGCCGCTGACCTGAATTCGGACAGGTATTTCTCGAACGGTTCTAAGTGAGCGAAGGGGGTTCATGACACGACTCCTTTTCGTATTCGATCCCGTTGCGGCGCGCCTGGCGGACCGAAGAGTGAACGCATTGCCTGCCTGAAGGGTTCGGGAAACGAGTCGCCGCTGGCGGCTCAGCCACGTCACTGGCGTCCGTGCCGCGGAAGCAATCCGCCCGGTCAACCTCTAGGGGCATCTGCATCAAGCATCGGCGCGTGGAACTGCGGTAGTTGGAGGATTCGGGCGCAATCCGACAAGAAACGGCCGAGGGAAACCATCCACTCGACACGCGCGGCGCAATCCGAATTGAAACCGCCGCAGACCGTTCGTCGTACAACTCATCCGGGCGTCAGGACCGGTACAAAGAGACCGCCAGCTCCGTCAGGACGAGGTGGCAGAGAGTGTAGCTTTCGAACTAGAACGCATTTCAAAACCGGGAGGGCGAGGCTCCCGCCGAGCCGAAACTCTCCGCACCGGGAGGGCGAGGCTCCCGCCGAGCCGAAACTCTCTCCGCACCGGGAGGGCGAGGCTCCCGCCGAGCCGAAATTCTCGAAATATAGGCTCAGCAGGAGCTTCGCCCTCCCAAATCCCGGTTCTGAAATACGCTATCGAGAGTTTCTTACGCGGCGGCAAATGCGAGAGCAGTCTTGCGTTGTTCGAGACTCAGCTCCAGCACTTCGCGAGCTAAGTCGCGATAGTCTTCCGCGCCGTGCGATTGCGGAGCGTATTCGAAGATCGACTGGCCAAAGCTGGGTGCCTCGGCAAGTCGGATGTTGCGGCGGATGCGCGTTTGGAACGTTCGCGCGTTCTCCCACGACTTGTCGCTCGCTGATTGCTGGTCGAAGAAATTATGCACATCGGCACTGACTTCGGCCGCCAGACGTGTCCCCGAATCGTACATACAGAGGACGACGCCGCTCAGTCGCAGGTTCGAGTTTAACCGCTGAGCGACAACTTCGATCGTCCGCAGCAACTTGCTCAGTCCGTGGAGGGCCAGAAAGTGTGGCTGGAGAGGCAGGAAAACTTCGTTAACGGCGGTCAAGGCGTTCAACGTCAAAATGCTGAGTGAGGGCGGGCAATCGACAAGCAAGAAGTCGCAATCCAGTTCCTCTTGGGCAAGCTTGTCACGCAGGATCAATTCGCGTCCGACCTCGCCGGCCAACTCTAACTCGGCGGCGGCCAAGTCGAGGTGTGATGGGACGATCGACAGGCGGTCGCTCACTTGCCGCTTCACGTCGGCAATTCGAGTGTCGCTCGTCAGCACGTCGTAGATTGACGGAGCGCCCTCGGCGAGCGCGATGCCGAGATGCAACGATGCGTGGGCTTGCGGATCAAGGTCGACGATACAGACGCGATGTCCTTCGGCGGCCAGGGCCGCGCTCAGGTTGACCGCGGTGGTCGTTTTGCCAACGCCGCCCTTTTGGTTGATGATGGCGATCGAGCGCATGAGGAACTCCGTTTCTTGACGTGGCGGCAAGCTTCCAGCTTGCCGTTCGCAACCTGGCTAGGACACGCGCTCCGCCCGACGAGTGGCGGGATTATAGACAGGAGTGCCGAAACGGGGCCAGACGAGTCGTGATCGCGGGACTTGACACACGGTCCCGTTGGTTTGGCCGTAGTTTTGGGCTACAACAGCAGTTCGTTATCGAGCGATTCGTGGCTCGCAGGCATGGCCGCGACGGTTGCCCGCTAGCAGCCGGATCATTTTGGGAGAAACACGTTGCGTGTCATTATTGAAACCACGGCGGACGATGTGAGTCGTCGCGGCGCGAACTTCATGGCGGCATTGGTCCGCCGTAAGCCCGCTTGCGTGTTGGGACTCGCGACGGGCGGCACGCCGCTGGGCGTGTATGCCGAACTGATCCGATTGCATCGCGAAGACGGCTTGGATTTTTCGCAGGTAACCACTTTCAACCTGGACGAGTATGTCGGACTGGCTGCGACGCACCAGCAAAGTTACCGCTGTTTCATGCAGTCGAATCTCTTCGATCATGTGAATCTGGCACCGGCTAAGACGCATGTTCCCGACGGACGGGCCCTCGATTTCCATACTCATTGCCGCCAGTACGAACAGCGGATTCAGGACGCGGGGGGCATCGATCTGCAACTGTTGGGGATCGGCAGCGACGGGCATATTGCCTTCAACGAGCCAGGATCGTCGCTCGGCAGCCGCACTCGGTTGAAGACGCTGGCCAGCGAAACCGTCCGCGACAACGCGAGGTTCTTTGGCGGCGAAGATCAAGTCCCGAGGCTGGCGATCACGATGGGTGTTGGGACCATTCTCGAGTCGCGTCAATGTTTGCTGCTCGCAATGGGGAAGGGAAAAGCGGCCGCGGTACGCAGCACGATCGAGGGCCCGGTGACCGCCCAAGTGACCGCCTCGGCATTACAGCTGCACCGAGATGTGATTATCGTGGTCGACGAAGATGCGGGCGGTTGGCTTTCTCGTCGTGACTATTACGCCGAAGTGGAACACGCTCAATCGCTGCTTGAGAGCGGTCAGTTTCGAGCACTCGGCATCGGCAATCAGTAACGCACAACGCGCTCCCGCTCACCAGCAACAAGCCCCGGCGAAAGACACTCGATTATGCGACAGATTGGCTCAATTATTAAGCAAGCGGATGCCGAGCGGCTGGCCGCGTATCTCGTGACCAACGGCATCACCGCGCATGCCGAGGCCGCGGGCGACGAATGGGCGATTTGGGTTCGAGACGAGAACCGGCTCGACGACGCGCGCGAAGCATTTCAGGATTTCAAACACAATCCCGAGGACAGGCGCTACAAGGACGTTGAACGTACCGCGGCCCAACTGCGCCGCGAGGAAGCACTGCGGCGCGAATCAGCTCGAAAACATGTCGTCGAGATGCGTGGCAAGTGGGGACGAGGCGGATCAGCGAAACGCGCTCCGTTGGTCTTCGCGTTGATCGGGCTCTGTGTGATGGCAAGTCTGTGGACGAAGAGCATGGACGGCCTGGAGGCTTATCATGCCAGCAAGGAAGCGGATATGTTGCGGTTTGCCAGCCTGGAGTCAATGCGAACCGCGGATGACTCGGACGTCGCGTCTGCCTTCATCGACATCCGCCGAGGCGAAGTATGGCGATTGATTACGCCGATCTTTATGCACGGCGATCTTTGGCATCTGGTGATGAATATCTACTGGGTTTACTACTTGGGATCGCAAATTGAACATTTCGAGGGGACTCGCAAGCTAGGATTCCTCGTCCTGGCCGCGGCATTGATCCCGAACGTCGTGCAGGCCGTCAGCCACGGCCCGAACTTCTTGGGGATCTCCGGCGTTGGAGTCGCCTTCTTTGGCTACGTCTGGATTAAAACGAAATACGACCCGGGATCGCGTCTGTTTGTCAGCAATTTCACGATTGTGATCTTCATTGCCTATTTGTTCTACCGCCTGTTTCAGGATGGCATCGCCAACCAAGCCCACTTCGTCGGGCTCGGCGTCGGTGCGATCATGGCGTACTTACCGCTGCTCTTTCGGCCGTCCGGGAAGAGTTAGGGAGAAACAGGGAAGATTTCTAATGGTTTACAGCAATTGTGGGGGATACGATGATTGAATCCCGCGGCTTGGCTGGTTATGCTGTGTACCGTTCGTAGATTGAGGCTGAATCACCCAACAGGCGTTTTCCCAACGCTCCACCTGTATAAATTCCCGTTAAGGAGTCCGGTATGACTGATTCAAAGAAACCTGCCCAGAACGATTCGACATCGCGACGCGACTTCATCAAGAAGTCGTCGATGCTGGTCGCCGGTGGTGCCGTCGTTG
The DNA here is from genome assembly GCA_027622275.1 of Planctomycetota bacterium. Classification (GTDB taxonomy): domain Bacteria; phylum Planctomycetota; class Planctomycetia; order Pirellulales; family Pirellulaceae. Next base: position 5,999 of record JAQBZB010000269.1, read on the forward strand.
GTGGCGGCTTGAGCATTGCTCGTGCTGCCCATGCTTTTGGCAGTGATACGATCAAGATCGGTTTGGTTGGCTGCGGCGGCCGCGGCACTGGTGCCGCGACACAAGCTCTGAACACGATGACCAAGACCGACATCAGTCCCAACGGCGAAGTGAAGCTCGTTGCGATGGGTGATGCGTTTGAAGATCGGCTGCAAGCGTCCTACCGGGGCATCAAGGGGTCGCATGGCAATTTCGTCGACGTGCCGAAAGATCGCCAGTTTGTTGGCTTCGATGCGTACAAGAACGTGATCGACTCGGACATCGACTTGGTGATCCTCGCGACTTCGCCGGGCTTCCGGCCTTTGCACTTTGAATATGCCGTCAATGCCGGGAAACATGTCTTCATGGAGAAGCCGGTCGCGACCGACTCCGCGGGCGTCCGTCGCGTCCTCGTTGCGAGCGAAGTTGCCAAGAAGAAGAATCTCGCGGTCGCTGTTGGTTTACAGCGACATCACGAAGACCGATATCTCGAAACGGTCCAGAGGATCTGGGACGGAGCCATCGGGGATCTCGTGATGACGCGTGTTTACTGGAATGGCAACGGCGTTTGGGTTCGGAACCGCCAGGATAATCAGACCGAGTTGGAATACCAGATGCGAAACTGGTACTACTTCAACTGGCTCTGCGGCGACCACATCAACGAGCAGCACATCCATAACTTGGATGTCAGCAACTGGCTCCTGCAAGGCTATCCCGTCGAGTGTAACGGCATGGGCGGCCGGGAGGTCCGCAATGGGCTCGAACACGGCCAGATTTTCGATCATCACTTCTGCGAGTACACCTATGCGAACGGTGTGAAGATGATCAGCCAGTGCCGTCACATCGAGAATGCCTGGAGCAATGTCTCGGAACACGCTCACGGGACGAAAGGTTACGCCGATCTCAGCGGCAAGATCTATAACTCCAACAATGAACTCGTGTGGAAGCACGAGGGCAAAGGTGACGGCCATCAAGTCGAGCATTACGACTTGTTCGCGGCGATTCGGCGTGGTGAGACTCCGAATGAGGGCGAATATGGTGCGAAGAGCACCATGACCGCGATTCTCGGTCGGATGGCGACCTACTCGGGCAAGGTCGTGGAGTGGGATAAAGCGATCCAATCCGAAATCGCGTTGGCCGATTTCGACAGTTTCAAATCGATGGGCGACAAGGCCCCAATCCAACCGGACGACAACGGACGCTATCCGATTCCCGTTCCCGGTAAGACCATCGTGGTCTAAGGTGCCGCTCCGGATTTATTCGCCTTCGATGTACTTCAATTGAATTGCCGTGTTGGGCAATTTCTCTTGCAGCTTGGTGACACCTTCCGCGGAGACGGCGGTGCGGGTGACCTTGAGATCCTTCAGTGACGTGAGTCCTTCCAGCTGCGACAAGCCGGCGTCGGAAACTGCGGTCGAGCCCAGGTGCAGAAAGGTGAGCTTCTTCATTTTCTGAATGTGCTTGAGGCCGGCATCTGACAGCTGAGTATTGTCAACATTCAGCCACTCCAAATTGGTGAGGCCGGCGAGCGGTTCCATCCCGGCATCGGTCAGCGCGTCGCGCCAGAGGTTGAGTCGCTTGAGCGAGGTCAGGCCCGCGAGATGCGTCATGCCGTCATCAAGAATCTGGCGGTTCTCGCTCAGATCGAGGTCTTCGAGCGTCGTGATTGCGGCCAAGGTCTCCAAGCCGGCACTAGAAACCCGTGTCTGGGAAATCCGCAGTTTCTTCAATTTCGGAAACTGCTTCAGCAGCGGCAGTGCCTCATCGTCCACCAGCGTTTTGGCCAAGTAAAGCTCTTCGAGTTCTTTCAACTCCGACAGCTTTGCCAGCCCCTCCTCGCTGACCCACAGGAAGTCGAGCGCCAGCGCTTTCAAGCCGGTCAGTCCAGCAATCGATTTCAGTCCATCATCGTCGACGGTCGTCGCGCCGCCGCTGCCGGACAGCCGCAACGCACGCAGGTTCGACAATTCGGTCAGATGCGCCAGACCGTCGTTCGAGACGCCGCAACCGCGCAGGTCCAGATTGCGCAGCGTCTTCAGCTTGCCGACGGCTTCGAGTCCTGCGTCCGTGATCGACGTCTCGTTCAGCAGCAGCGACTGCACGCGTTCCAACCTGACTAGGCCTTGAAGCGTTTCGTCGCCGACGGCTGTGTCGCGGAAATCAACCTCGGTCACGAAGCCATTGCGGTCGAGTTTCACGTTCGTGGCGACTTGTTTCAACTGGTCGATGACGTCAGCCGGTTCGCCCACGGCCGCCGGCACTGCCGCGACCGTTCCGCTCCCGGTTGAGGCTGGCGCGGTGCCAACACCCTCGGATGGACTTCCGTTGCACCCGACAAGAGCCATCGCCACCGTCAGCAGAGAAGCGAATCGTAGAAGGGTTCGCATATCGATATTCCTTGTGGTCGTAGCGCGTTGAACGCCGAACAAATCGGCCGTGAAACAGTCTAACAAGTCGGCATCGTGTTGAAAGCGGTACACGAATCTCGGTCGCAGCAGCGGTCGTGTCCTGAAAGTGTGGGGGCGGGGCTGCCGCAGGATCGGTCCGCCGAAAATACAAGCTCGACGCGCCAGAGAGTGAGTCAATGTGCAGCAAGCCCTCGCTCGCTTGCGGCTTTTAAAGTTGCGCGTTTTCGGCCCGCCGGGTCGGTTATTCCTTTGCCGGTGGTGTGAACCACCGGTTACAAAGCGAAATGGGGCCGACACAAACGGCCGCCAGTGGTTCGACGTCTGTCGGGTGCTGCATCGAGCAGCCCCGATTGAGCAGAAGTGTTTTACTTCCGCCGGGCACTTGGGCTAGAATAGCCACACCACTTTCGTCCCGCCTCGCCTCTCCTCGACATAGGTCCCGCCATGAAGACAAAGCTGCTCGCCACGATCGCTCTGCTATGCGCCGGTCTCACAAACGGTCACGCCGCCGATTGGCCGACGTTTCTCAACGGCAATGACCGCGTGGGAGCGACGGCCGACAAGCTGCCTGAGCAGATCGAACTGAAGTGGGTCTACTCGACGCCCGCTCCGCCCGAGATGGCCTGGGCCGGTCCGCGAGCCGAGCCAGTCGAAGGCAAGTACATGCGGCATCGCGTCGCGTTCGACCGAGCGATCGACGTGGTCGTGGCAAACGATCGCGTGTACTTTGGTTCGCCGGTCGACAACAAGATCTATTGCATGAACGCCGCGACCGGCGAGCCGATCTGGTCCGTGTTCACCGACGGCGCGATTCGTTTGGCACCAACCGTCTGGAAGGGAAAAGTTTATGTCGGCTCGGACGATGGCCACGCGTATTGCCTGGATGCCGCCGACGGCAAGTTGATTTGGAAGCTTCGCGCCGGCACATCCGACGAGCGGTTGTTGGCGCGCGGCGAGATGATCTCGCGGTGGCCGCTGCGGACGGGAATTCTGATTTACGATGGGATCGCGTATTTCGGCGCGGGCGTATTTCCCCACGAGACGGTGTACCTGTACGCCGTCGATGCCGAAACCGGCAGCGTCGTTTGGAAGAACGATCGCATCAGCCAAGAAGACGCCGGCCGCAATCCACTGTCGCCGCAAGGCTACTTGCTCGCCACGGACGAGTTGTTGATTGTGCCGTCGGGCCGAGCGTTGCCCGCGGCGTTTGATCGCCGGACGGGCGAGGAACTGCACCAACGCAATCACAGTTGGCGCAGCACGGCGGGCGGCGTGGTCGGCGGGACGAAGGCGCTGCTGGCCGACGGGCAAATCTACTCGGCGGGCGACCATCACTTTTTGGCGATGGATCAGAAGAGCGGCGGCACGGGCTTCGCCTGGATCAACGGGCGGCAGTTGGCGATTTCCGAAGATCTAGGCTTCGTCGCGACGAGTACGCAACTGGTCGCGATCAAACGCGCCGAACACGCCAAGGCGACGGTCGAGCGGCAGGACTTGAACTTGAAACTTGATAGTCTGCGGGGCAAACGCTCCAGCATGAAAGCGGAAGAGTATCAGACGCAGGTCGCCGAACTCGAAGCCAAGATCGCCGAGTTGTCGAAAGTCGGCACGCTTTGGAATGTTGAAACACCGCTTGCGTCTTCGTTGATCTTCGCGGGCGGCACGGTGGTGGTCGGTGGCGAGAATCAAGTCGCGGCCTACAACGCCCAGACAGGAGCGCCGCTGTGGACGCAGCCAGTCGAAGGCGACCTGCATTCGCTCGCGGCGAGCAACGGCAACTTCTTCGCGAGCACGGATCGCGGCAAGATCTACGGCTTCGGCGGCGTGAACGCCGCGAGTCCCGGCAAAGAACCAGCCAAGTTACCGGCGGATTACATTGCCGAACCGTATGCCAAGGACGACCTGACCGAGATGTATGCCGCAGCCGCTGACGAGATCATCCGGCAAACCGGCGTGACGCGCGGGTTCTGCCTCGTGCTGGGAAGCGAGAAAGGCCGGCTCGCGTTTGAACTCGCTCGGCGCAGCGACCTGCAAGTTTATGGCATCGAGTCGGATGCCAAGAAAGCGGATGAGTCTCGCCGGGCGCTCGATCGCGCCGGTGCGTATGGACACCGCGTGACGATCGTCGAAGCTGACCTGAACGCTCTGCCGTTCTCGAACTACTTCGCGAACCTGGTCGTTTCGGATTCGCTGCTGCTGACCGGCGAATTGCCTTCGCGAGCAACGGAGATTGCGCGGAGCATCAAGCCCTGCGGCGGAATAATCTGTCTGGGAGCGCCGCCATCCGCGCCCGCTGCCGCGAAAATCACGAGCGAAAAGTTGCAGGCTTGGTTGGCAGGCTTGAACCTTGCGCCCGACGAGAAGTTCGCGAGCGCGGGTACCTTCGCCAGCTTGACGCGCGGCAAGTTGTCCGGAGTCGGCGAGTGGTCGCATCAGTACGGCAACGTCGCCAACACGTCGACCAGCAGCGATTACCGGGTGAAAGGCGGGATGGGCGTGCTGTGGTACGGCGATCCCGGTCCCGCGCCGATGATCAATCGGCACGAAGCCGCCGCCGCGCCGCTGTCGACCAACGGCCGCATGTTCATTCAGGGACTGGACAGCATTCTGTGCTACGACGCCTACAACGGCACGTTCCTGTGGGAGTACAAAAATCCGGGCGCGATTCGCACCGGCGTCTTCAACAACGAAGAGACCAGCAACCTCGCCGCGAGCGCCGATGCTTTGTTCGTCGCCGTCGACGATACTTGCACGGAAATCGATGCCGCGACCGGAAAAGTCCGAGCGGTGTACAAGACGCCGGCCTCCGAAGACAAGATTCCGCGCGTTTGGGGATACGTCGGCTACTGGAACGGGATGCTGTTTGGAACGAGCACGATCCGCGGCGACCTGGAGCAGTCGTTGCGCCGCCGAGGCCATACGGTGGCGAACACGACCGACTCGATCTTTGCTGTCGACGTGAAGACCGGCGAGCGGAAGTGGGTTTATCGCGGCAAGAACATCATGCACGTGACGATCGCCATCGGCGACGATCGCGCGTTCTTCATCGACAGTTCGATCTCGCAACAGCAGCGCGACGAGTTGCTGCGGCAAGACAAGACGGAACTGAAGAATCTCGGCGAGGAAGAAGCCAAGAAGAAAGAGGCCGAACTCAAGGCTCTCGACGTGCGGCTCGCCGTGGCGGTCGATATCAACGACGGCAACGTGCTGTGGTCACAGGCGGTGGACGTGACCGATTGCAGCTACGTCGGGATCGGCGGCGGTCAGTTGACGCTGATCTATCAAAACGGCCACGTGCTGATTTGCGGAGCCAACGCGAACGGCCACTACTGGCGGCAGTTCCTGTCCGGTCAATTCAGCAAGCGGCGGCTGCTCGTGCTCGATGCCAAGACGGGCGAGAAGCTGTGGTCGAAAGACGCCAACTATCGCCATCGGCCAATCGTCGTCGAAGATCAGATCATCGCCGAGCCGTGGTCGTTTGCGTTGCATACGGGCGAAGAGAAACAACGCGAAAACCCGATTACCGGCGAGGAAACGAAGTGGCAGTTCAGCCGCCCGGGCCATCACTGCGGCATGATCACCGCGACGCCGAACACGTTGTTCTTTCGCAGCGGCTACACAGGCTACTACGATCTGTACTCGGACAGCGGCGTGAGCCACTTTGCCGGCCAGCGGATGGGCTGTTGGGTCAACGCGATTCCGGGCAACGGCCTGCTGATGATCCCCGAGGCGAGCGCCGGCTGCGTCTGCCAGTTCTCGATCGAAGCCACCGTGGTCATGGAACCGCGGCAAGAGGCCGACACCTGGAAGATCGCCAGCCTGTCTGGCAGCGCCACGCCTGTGAAGCAATTGGCAATTAACCTCGGCGCGCCAGGCGATCGACGCGACACGTTCGGCACGCTGTGGCTGGCCTTTCCGCGTCCTGCGACGGTGGGCAGACTGGAGTACACTTTCGACATCAAGCCGTCGTTGGCGAGCGGTGGCGGGTACTACAACTACAACAGCGATTCCATCCAAATTGAGAATGCGAACACGCCGTGGGTGCTGACCAGCGGCGTGCGGGGGTTATCGCGGTGCGAGTTGGAATTGCTCGGCGAGAATGACAAACCAGCCACCTACTCCGTCAAGCTGCATTTTGCCCAGATCGAAGAGTGTGCTCCCGGCGACGCGATGTTTGCCATCAAGTTGCAAGGCGACACGGTCGCTGAGAAGGTGGACGTGGTTCGTGAAGCGGGTGCGACGAGTCGCGCGCTCGTCCGCACGTTCGATAACATCGCGGTCGATAAGAACCTCACGATCGAACTCGTTTCGCAGGGAGAAATGTTGCCAACCATCTCCGCGATCGAGGTCGTGCGCAAGTAGCGAATTAAGATTTTCAACCCGCCGCCCCGGGTTGTAAACATGTTCGATCGGAAAAAGGTTCCTAGTATCTAGTGACGAACGTGGATTCTAGTCGTTTCAAGTAGAATCTAAAACGGACACCGATGTTTCCAAACGTTTTGCAGATCG
>JAQBZB010000270.1 GCA_027622275.1 Planctomycetota bacterium
TGTGATCACGCTCTTCCATCGTAAGATGATTTGCCATCGCTGGGACTCCGTTCCCAAGGGAAAGTTTGCAAGACTTCTTCCCATTGGAAACTCCCAGCGATGTTTTCTCCTACACCACTTCCAAGGCCCGATTTGCCGTGCCTCGATTGCATTTGACTTTGGAGACCGCCGCCCCGCTAGTCAGCAATTCAAGTAGAATCGGGATATCGGCAGACTCTGTTGAGGAACGCCGTCCGTGAGTTCCGCGTGATTGCGACACTGTTTCGGGCGGCGATTGTACCCTCGACATTATCGTGGTAATATATCACTACACGCAAGCGGCCATCCAATGAGCGTGTCAATCATCTGGGATCTTGACGATGACGAAGAGGGCAACGTCCTGCACATTGCCGAGCACGGAATTGAAAAGGACGATGTTGCCCACGTCTTTGACAACCCGGTTGGCCACGCAACGAGCGACTCGTCACAGCGGCCGATGATCTTCGGATACACGCTGGATGGCCGCTACATCACTGTCATTTACGAAGAAATCGACGAAGACACGGTTTACCCTGTCACCGCTTTCGAGGTGCCCGAACCAGGTTAGGAGCAAGTCATGGCCAAGCAAATCACGCGCGACCGCAAGTTGACGCCGGAAGAAGCGGCGAAGTATCGCAAGATTCGCGAACAAGTCGAATTGGAGAAACCGGAGATCATCGCCAAGGCGCAGCAGGCCCGCAGCGAGGCCCGCCGCCAACAACTGATAGCGATCATGGAAGAACTCAAAGCGGCTCGCGAAGCCAAAGGGTTAAGTCTGGCCGACATGTATCAAAGAACGGGCATGGATCGTTCGGCGCTATCCAAACTGGAAAACGTGACCAACGAAAATCCTACGATCGACACCCTGTTGCGTTACGCCGAAGTCGTCGGCAAACGACTGCAGATTCAGGTGCTAGATTCGTAACCGCAGGAAGTTGTATTTTGGAGCGGCGCAATGGTTGACAAACTGACTTACCCCAAAGCATGGCTCTCCTCTCCGATCAACGTCGGCAAGCGACTGAAGCGCGACTAACGGAAGGGAGCACGAGTACGAATGTCGGTCGATGTGTCGAAGAGAACCTAAAACGAACCCGATGGCTAAGAACGTGAAAACGATTGCGAAGAAGCTCGGTGCGAGGGTGAAAGGCGAAGTCCCGGACACAGGTGGCGGCGCGTTCGGCATGGCCCGCCTCGCGCAAATCCTTACGGCGCGACTGCAACCTGGTCAGGGGCTCCGACCCGGTCGCCCCAGCGATCCAAACTGGGTTCTGCAAGGCAAGGTACCGATGACCGAGGAAACAAAGGAACAACTCACCGCGTTAGCGGAAAAGCTGAGCGGCGAAGGCCGCCGAGTCAGCCCGATGCAAGTTGCCGCGCAGTTATTGGAAGAGAGCGTTTCACAGTATGCTGAGGGTGAGTGATGTGCCGATCGTTAGTACGGCGAATCAACTTTTCCTGGAACCTTTTCTGTACCACTGTGACGAAAGAGTTTGCATCAATGGCTTGGCATGATGGCCTAACAGGACGTGCTTTGGAAATAGCAGGTACTGCCAATTCACCGATTCGCGTTATGGCGGGGCCGGGTACGGGCAAATCCTTTGCTCTAAAACGCCGATTGACGCGTCTGCTAGAGGAAGGTGTCAACCCGAAGAACGTTCTTGTTGTGACATTCACGCGGAATGCTGCCGCTGATCTCGTTCAAGAGATTGCAGCACTTGGTGTAGATGGCTGCGAAGACATCGTGGCCAGCACTCTGCATTCGTATTGTTTTCGCCTTCTTATGAAAGAAGCTGTGTTTGAGTTCAGCGGTCGGACACCTCGGCCACTGATTTCGATATCGAAGGCAGGTGTTCTTCAATTTGAAGCTGCCCCGCTGTTGGAAGACATGAATGCGCCAGACCGTTTCGGAAACAAGCGGGAGCGAACACAGCGAATTCGGGCGTTTGAGGCTCAGTGGGCACGCTTGCAGTCTGATGATCCCGGTTGGGCTGTCGATCCCGTCGATGCGGAGTTCCACGAAGTGTTGGCAAGTTGGCTTCAATTCCACGAGTGCATGCTGATTGGTGAACTTGTACCTGAATCTCTGAACTTCGTGCGAAGCAATCCTCTAAGTGCGGCTATTGACCAATTCGATCATGTACTCGTGGACGAATACCAAGACCTCAACAAAGCTGAACAGGTATTGATAGACCATCTTGCTGAGCATGGATCGCTTGGAATCGTTGGGGATATCGATCAGTCCATCTACAGCTTTCGATATGCCCACCCAGATGGCATTGAAGAGTTCAATGCGACTCACGCCGACACCGACGACCACGTGCTCGACGAATGTAGACGATGCCCACAGGCGGTTGTTGCAATTGCAGATCATGTGATACGTCGCAATCATCCGCCAGCAGCCGGTCAGAGACTAAATCCAATGCCGGGGAATCCCGACGGTGATCTACACGTCGTGCAATGGAATTCGATGACGGACGAAGTTGGGGGATTGGCATCAGTTGTCGAATCGCTAATCGAGGAACAGGGCTACGAAGCGGGCGAGATTCTCATTCTCTGTCCCCGACGATTGATCGGATACGCCATTCGTGAAAAGCTTGACGAAGCTAAGATTCCGGTCCACAGCTTTTACCATGACGAAGCTCTTGACGAAGATAAAGCACAGGAGGCGTTTTCCCTGCTCTCCCTGCTTGCGAATCCGAAGGACCGTGTTTCGCTACGATTTCTACTGGGATGCAACAGTCAATCTTGGTTGGCAAAGCAATACAGACTCATTCGCGACCACTGTGAGGAATCGGGAAAGCATCCGTGGGATGCCCTAGAAGAGCTGGTGGTAGGTGATCTCGACTTGGGAAGAACAGGTGAAATTGAGGCTCGATTTACGATAATTAAAGAAGCCATAGAGAACATAGCAACCTTGCCTGTCAAAGAACTCATCGATGCTTTGTTTCCCGAAGACGATGAGTGGGCTGAAGTTCTGAGGGAAATGTCAATTCTGTCGATGGATGACCTCGATGGCTCTGGAGAGCTGTTGAACCATCTACGGACGAAGATTACTCAGCCTGAAATGCCCGAAGCGGGCGAGTTTGTCAGGATCATGAGTCTTCACAAATCGAAGGGCTTGACTTCCAAAGCGGTTATTGTCTGCGGTTGTATCGAAGGACTGGTACCGTTCCGAGACGAGAAGTTGCCACCTGCAGAGAAAGCAAGAATGCTCAAAGAACAACGCCGATTGTTTTACGTCGCAATTACCCGGTGTACGCAGTTCTTGGCTGTATCTTCGTTTCGCAGAATCGAGACCAAAGCTGCCTTTAGGATAGGTGCAAAGACGAGTGGTCGTGGGAGAGTTGTTAGCACCGTCGCCAGTCAGTTCCTTGGAGAGCTTGGCCCCGCAGCACCCGCGGCAATGGCTGGAGATGATTTGTTGGCAAGCATGTAAGGCGTGACACAGGTGATCGCGACGACTAAGAACATTACTGATGCCGGAAGGCATTGAGCCATCGGAAGTATCCGCCGCGAATTCCGCGAACGAGAAATAATCCACGGCACGAAAATGGCAAAAAAGAAACGAAAGAAGACGGTCGTCAAGAAACGTGACGAGCATTACGGCGACGTGCTGGCCTCGATGGTCGATCTGCTGGAGTCGGCTCGGCGGGCGTCGGCTCGTGCGGTGAACTGCGTCATGACCGCGACCTATTGGGAAATCGGGCGGCGGATTGTCGAGTTGGAACAAGGCGGCGAGGAACGGGCGGAATATGGTGCCGGACTGATTCAAAGCTTTGCGCAGGACTTGACGGCGAAATTCGGTCGCGGCTTTTCACAGCGAAACGTCGAGCAAATGCGGATGTTTTATCTTGTCTGGCCAATTGCGCAGACACCGTCTGCGCAATTGTTGGATGCGGGCGCTGAGTCTCAGGCAAACGCGCAGACACTGTCTGCGCGTTTGGAAACGATTGCTGCCCGCTTTCCGCTACCGTGGTCGCATTACGTCAAACTGCTATCCATCGACGACGAAAATGCTCGCCGCTTCTACGAGGAAGAGGCCTTGCGCGGCGGATGGTCGGTGCGGCAATTACACCGGCAGATCAACAGCTTGTTCTACCAACGCACGCTGATGTCGAAGAACAAGGCGGCTATGCTTCGCAAGGGTGAGGAGCCGATCGCGGATGATTTCGTTTCGCCCGAAGAAGAAATTAAAGACCCGCTCGTGCTGGAGTTCCTCGACTTGAAGGACGAGTATTCCGAGACGGATCTCGAAGAGGCGTTGATTCATCATCTGGAAGAGTTCTTGCTGGAATTGGGCAGCGAGTTCACGTTTGTCGGGCGGCAGCGGCGGTTGAGGATTGGCCGGAAGTGGTATCGTATCGACTTGCTGTTCTTTCACCGCCGTTTGCGTTGTCTGGTGGTCATCGATCTGAAGATCGGCGAGTTCGACCACGCCGACGCGGGCCAGATGCACATGTATCTGAATTACGCCGCCGAACATTGGACCAACGCAGACGAGAATCCGCCGGTCGGCCTGATCCTGTGCGCCGAGAACGATCAGGCGCTCGCGCGGTACGCGCTGGAAGGTTTGCCCAACCAAGTCATGGCGGCCGAATACAAACTGGCGTTGCCCGACGAAGCCACTTTGATCGCCGAGTTGGAGAAAACGCAGCGGCAATTCGCTCGAACCCATAAGCCGCCTGAAAAGTTGCCTGCTCCGAAAGCCAAAAGGAAAGCGGCGTCAAAACGCAAGGAGACGGTGAAAACAAAAAATAAGAAAACCTCCAAAGCCAAGGCGCGTTGAACATGTCGCATTTTTGAAGAACACCAGGGGTCAGGTGATCAGGTCTCTTTTACATCCTCCCCTGACTTGCTGGCGGAATTGAAGGAAGGAACAGTAACCAGATGCCCCAAGACGTCACCATGAAACAGCTTCGAATGGTTACCGCCGTCTGCGCATTCAGTCTTTCCATCGCGCACGTGAAAGCGGAGGAACAGTTTCTCGTTAATGAAGGAAACGCTTACGCTGAAATAATCATCAGCGAATCTCCGGCGCATTCGACGCGGTTGGCGGCGGCTGAGATGCAAACCTACGTTGCGAAGATCTCCGGCGCGCGGCTTCTACGTCCTCTCCACGAAGCCGGAACGCGCCTGACTCAAAGAGGATGGGATCCCCAGGTACCGCTTCCCAGAAGCCTTCGAAGACCTGAGCGATTCGTTCTCACGCTACCGGGCACCGGTCGGACCCAATCTGCGTTTCGGATCGTGACGCAATCTTTGGATCAGGATGACGCCGAATCCCCGCAGTGCAGGTCGCGCGTTTGAATAATAATAAAGCACCACCGTAATTAATTATGAGATCGAAGTACCTGGAATCGATTGATGCCGAAGATGTCCCAGATGTCTACCAAGCCCGATTTGCCGAACTGGATCGATTCGAGACGATGGCGCGCTCGGTTCACGCCAAAGCAATCGAGCAAACCAAAGGCGATCCGGCGAGCATCGTCAAAGCCAATGGAGTCGTCGCTAGTCTTCCGTGCTTACATTCGGCAATTTGTTGCAGATCTCCCGCGACTACGCTGGGCGACATCATCGTGCCTCTGATTTCGAGGTGCTCGAGCTTTGTTAGTTTCAGAAAGGCGTCCTTTGATTCGTCCGGCGGGGCCTGGCAAGTCGATCTCGACGCGGGAAATGTCAACGACTTCGGTCTGTGTTACATGAAAGGCAACAAACACGGGGAAGAAAAGGTTCCAGGAACCGATAGGGCGAAGACTAGCGGCCAGTTAGGCAGCTCGCCAGAAATGATCTACCCGGTTTCTGGTTGAATCGTCAGGCTCCATTTCCCAAGACTAACGGAGCGTTGGAGGCGTTCGGCAATGGGACGAAATGCTTTCTTGGTTAACTTCACGCCCGATTCGTAGGTCTTGTCCAGCCGGTGGACCAACGGGGCCACGCCTCGCCAACGCATGGTTTCGGCCCAGCGGATGGCCGTTTCCACGGTGCTTAGCAACGTCCCGTTCCAATGGTTTTCCAGGATGCCCCAGCAACGTTCGATGGGATTGTACTTGCTGTGATAAGGCGGGTAGTACGCCAGTTCAACGCTCAACTTCGTCCGATCAACGAATTGCACCAGGCGGTTCATGAACTGCGTGCGCGAGCTATTGATTTCAGGGGCATTGTCCAGATCGATCACGAGCTTCTCAATGTGCGGATAGCACCCGCCGCGATTCGCCCACCCCAGCTCGAGGCAATCCGCCATGAAGTCGCTGTTGTCGCGCGACGTACCGAAGATCACGCTCAGTTGATCGAAGTCAACTTCCAGGATTCCCGCAGGGACCAGGAGGGCGTCGGGTCCCCTGTCGTGGTCGAGTGCCTGGACCGCTGCGAGGCCGCGCGAGTAACCCAAACGCGAGAACGCACCAATTTTGACTTTCGCCTTGGAATCGAACGAGATTCGCAGCGTGCTGTCTTCCGCCGCCGCCTGCGCATGGACGGCTGTCAGATTTTCAAAGATAGCATCGGTTTCAGGGATTTTTTTTAGGCTTGGTTTTGCGGACCCGCCGCGTGCTGTATCCCATGCGATTCAGAATGCGATGCATCGAGCGCTCGGAGGGAACTTCGCTGCTGCCGGTTTTGCCGAGTTCTTGACAGACGGCTTTGGCCGTGATTCGAGTAAAGGCCAAGGGGGTTTGAAACTTCGGATCCGCTTGCGATTGGGGATCTGCCAAGGCCCGAATTTGCACCGCCAGTTCCGGGTTTTGCTCCTCGGTCCTCTTTCGTCCTCGTGCGTGAACATTGTCCAAGACGCGAATCCCTGTGCGTTTTTCGTTCAATCCCTTTTCGACGGCCTGCCGTCCCCAGCCGAAAATCCGCTCTGCCTTGCGCGGGCTGCCATCACAATACGTGAGCGCCGTTTCCGCCTGAAACTCGCGGCGTTTCCATCCCGTTAACTTTTGCGTTGCCGACTTGATCGACTCCACCACACATTCCGCTAGTTCTGCCAACATCACGATCTTCCTTGAAGGCGACTGTCCAGGAACGCCAATCATTCCTGATGGACCTTCTAATAGCAGAATCCAAAATATGCGGGTAGATCATTTCTGGCCGGCTGCCTTATCGTCGATGGAGCGCCGACCGAGACGAATTCCATCGTCAAATGGCAGCCGGTAATCGGGAGGTGCTTGAACGCGGCTGGCAAAAGGATTATTTCCGGGGCCGCGACACTGGCAGCGAGCGCGTTGAGAATCATCAAACAAAGCTGGCCGTGCGCCGATTTGACTAGCTGGACGGTGCTGCTGTCGGTGATACAGATGGTGTTACATTCTATCGGAAGAGTGTTTTCAAGGAATTGCAGGGCAGGACGAATGGGGAGGAACTCGATGCTCGATGTCCGGCGCTGGCGCTTCGTCCTCAAACCGGGCGGCTGATTCGCCAGACTTGGCACCCTAAACCGGCCAATGCGACCAGCGAGATGATCCCGCTCACCCACCAGGCTCCGGGAGCCAGTTCGTAGATCTCGAATCCGGGAGCTTGGATGATGCTGAGTGCCGCGCCCGTCGGATTGATCGACAGTGCGGCCTCGACGGTGTCATGCGAAAACGGTGCGTCGCGGCCCATCCAGATCAGCAGCGGGCCCAGAAACAGCACGATCAACGCGATATAGCAAGTCGTCGTCGCCGTTGCCGTACGCTGAAACAGGCTTCCCACCGCCGCGGCAATGCAAACCGTATAAACAGCCGCAAGCGCCAGACAAATCATGACCCGATAAACCTGCAACCACATCGCTGGCTGGATGTAGATCATGACGACATAGCCTGGAACGGTCGCCAGCAGGATGAGCCCGACTGTCCAGACCACGCTTAACAGCTTTCCTCGTACGATTCTCAGCGGTGACATGGGCGTCATCCGCAACAGATCCCATCCACCGCTTTCGCGCTCCGCGCTAATAAGTCCCGCCGCGAGGCTCGGCGTGATGAGCACGACGAGCACAATTTGAAGCAGCACCATGAAACCGCCGATCGTTCTCACTCCCCAATCGACAACGCCCGTCGTCGCCGCAAGAGTCAACAACAACGATAACACGGCACAGCCAGCAACCAGCCGCAGCAGCCAGTGTATCCGCCCAAACTTCCGTGTTCGAAACTCTTTGACCATGACTGGGTTGGCGTAGAACGGAATCCCCGATTTACGTCGTTGCGGGTCGACCAGAAAGAACAGCCGACGAAATCCGCGGGCCAAGATCTGACGGTCGTCCGTGATCGTTCCCTTCGATCGCGCGCGGTCGAACAGCCGGTGATTCAATCGCGAGACCGTCAGCATGATAAACGCAAGCGAGCTGACCGCCGAAAGCAAGAGGTACTCGGCGAGCGTTGAATCTTCGGTCAACAATGCCAAGCTTCCCACGTCGCCGTGACCGACGAGATCCATAATGATGGTCAGCGGCGAAGCAGCTTGCAGCCACCAGGCGACCAGCGGCAGCGTGCCGGCTTGCCCTTGGAGCAGATAGTACGGCCCCGTCCCGAGAATGCCGAACGCAAATACAGCGGCGTAAGTCATTCGAACCGCGGCGTCGGTGGATTGGACGTACGTGCTGACGAGCAGGGCGAGCGTTGTGTATTGCACGACGCAGGTCAACAGGACAACGTAGAGCAGCCCGAGTTGCGAGTGAAGATCGATTCCACCCATCGCGTAACAAGCGGCTGCCGCTGGAAGACTCGTCAGCAGCAACAGCAACGCAAAGAGCAGGCTGGCGATGAGCTTGCCCGCAAAGATTGTGGCGCCTGTCAACGGCGAGTTGAGCAGCAACGCCAACGTCCCGTTGTTCTTCTCTTGAATGATCGACACCGCGGGGAATGCCGGGACAACGAACAAAACACCGGCGAGCAGCGTGTAAGCGAAGACGCGGAAGACCTGCTGCGATCTCATGCCCGACAAGTCGACGCGACCGTCCGTCGGCCAACGCAACAACACGATCAGCGAGAACGCCACGCTCATCACGATTAACATCGCAAGCGCTTTACGCGTGCGCAAAATGCCGAAACACTCGCGTTGGATCACGGGGTTGTTCATGCCGGCTCCTGGGCACTGGCTGTCCCGGCTTCGGTCGGCGACGCGTTTGACGAGGTGTCGTTGTCCCGCGAAGTGACGGAAAGGAAGGCGTCTTCCAAGTCGGTCGGGATCTCTCGGAATTGCGAGACGGAGACTCCCTTGTCGAGCAAGCCGGCAAGAATTCCGGCAAGTTCACGATCGGACAAGTTGCTGTCGAAGCGGACCAACCCTTCGGTCTCGGAACCCGAGATGTTTGCATCCGCCTCCGATCCGAGCGCAGCTGCGACGAGCGATTGGGCGGATTTGAGCTGCTCGCGCTCCACCAGTTGCACTTCAAACGTGCGCCGCTGGGTGATCTGACGCATGATCTCGGCTTGTGTACCGAATGCTCGCAGCTTCCCATGCGTGATGATGGCGACGGTGTCGCAGATGCGAGACAACTCGGGGAGGATGTGACTGGTGACGATCAGCGTTTTTCCCATCGATGCGAGTTGCAAGAGCAATCCCCGCATGTCAATCCGGGCTTGTGGATCGAGGCCGTTGGCGGGTTCGTCCAGGATCAAGACCTGCGGGTCGTGCAACAGGGTGCGGGCAATCCCGATGCGTTGCTTCATCCCGTGGCTGAGGCTCTCGACAAACAGATCCTTCATGTAAGCGGCACCGGTCGTCTCCAAGACTTCGGCGATTCGCTGGACGCGTTGGCGGCGACCCATTCCGTAGGCCGCACCGAAAAAGTCGAGGTACTCGGTCACTCGCATGTTGTCATACGAGCCAAAGATGTCGGGCATATAACCGACAAGCCGTTTGATCTGGCGAGCTTGCCGCACGCAATCGGCTCCCGCGATCGTTGCCGAGCCCTCGGTCGGCCGCAGCAATCCCACAAGAATACGAATCGTGGTCGTTTTGCCGGCACCGTTGGGACCGATGAAGCCGAGGATTTGGCCTGCGTCGACCGAAATCGATAGCGCTTCCAAGGCGGTAAATTCACCATAACGTTTCGTCAATGCCTTCGTCTCGACAACGGGTGCAGTCGCCACGTGTGTTTCCTCAGTCGATTGTGATTGCCGCGACCTCCGAAATCTTCAAGACTTCGGAGTCGCAACGGGGACTACCGCGTCTCGCCGCTTGCTCGAAGATGCAGATAGTCGATTTGCCAGGTCGAGTGCTCAGACGTATTTTTCTCGATGTCGCCAGCAGTGGGATCGCGAGGCTCATCTCGCGCGGCCGCGGCTGCAACCTGTCCTTCGGTCGGCGACACCGTGACGCCAAAACGCAACCCGCCGCTCTCGTCAACTGCAAGCAGCGCCGGGTCATCAATCGTAATTGTCAGCACACCGCTGGGACTCTCGAATGTTTTGACGGTCACCTGCTGGTTATCCTTCAATCCGGTCAGTTCGACGGTTCGGGACGGTGCATGGATCTTCAGCGTGATCTGAACGCTCTGCACACGACACGGCATAACCTGCCGGGGCAGCAGGAATTGGAAGAACGATTGCGTGGGGAGTGTCGCATCCTTGAGCCAGCGGCCCGTTCTCGGATTGTAGAACGCGGAGGCTCCTTGCTTCGTCGCGGCGTTGGTCATTCGAATGAAGGTCGACGGAATTACGAACGGTTGTTTGGGGAGTGTGCGTCCGATGTCCAGCGGTACCGCGTAAAGTGTCGCACCCGCCTGCTGAAACAAATCAGAAGTCGTTAGCCCCAAACTCCGCGAATCGCCCCAGACGAACAGCGTCGAGCGTTGTGGATAGTGGTTCCCTTCGCGGGGCGCGAGGATCTCGCGGTAGATCGTTTGTCGCCGTTGCTGTTCGTCAGAGAGCATCGCGCCGCTGAGAAACTCCGTCGCCGATAGAATATCGTTTGGACCGACCTGAAACGCTCCCGTCCGATCAATCTTGACGTCGGAGTGGGGCGCGGGAGGAGACGCTATGATGGCATCGGTCGGCGTCCCAATCTGGCCAACGCCGACGATCCGGCCCTCCAATCCGTTCGATCCGAACGTGGCTCGCGCACGAAGTGGATGTTCGAGGGTTTTGTTCTCTTCAGCTCGAACAAACCGAACGCTTCCCGAGGCGACGTCCACTTGCTCCCAACGACCTCGTCCATAATCGTCCCAAATCGCTCGTTTTACGACACCTGGAAAATCTTGCAGTTCCGGCGCGACAACGCCGGAAAGATCGACTTGCAGCGGCAGTTCAACCGTCTCCGGACTGTAAAACGCGGCGAGCACATCGGTGTGAATCTCGTTCGTCTCGGAGCTGACGTTCGCCAACCGCAATATCGATGACGAGGCGGGGATGCTCGACGTGTTGGCGCTGCCGATCATGACCAAAACGATCGCTGAAAGTGCCGTCGTCGCCGGTACGACCCACGCGATTCGCTCCAGTTGCTGGCGTCGCGCGAGCCAACCACCTCCAGCGACAATCACGACACAATTCAGCCCGAGGATCAACGCCGCGATGCCTCGCGATGGCACGCGATAGCCCAGTTGCTCCGACAGAATCGGTTTAAGTTCGTCACTCAGCGCGGCGTGCCGAATCGCTTGTTGATTGAATTCGCTGGCCAAACGGCGCAGCGCGTTCGTTGGACCCGACGTGGGGCGTTTCGGATCGGATGGCTCGGCGAACTCGTCGTACTGATAACGCCAGCCGCGGGCCGCCAGTGTCGTGATCAAGACTTGCCCGTCTCCAAAAGGAATCGAGAATGCCGCC
The DNA here is from genome assembly GCA_027622275.1 of Planctomycetota bacterium. GTDB lineage: Bacteria > Planctomycetota > Planctomycetia > Pirellulales > Pirellulaceae. The sequence goes on from JAQBZB010000270.1 coordinate 11,757, forward strand.
GGCCAGCCATCAATCGAGCTGTAGACATCCGCGGAATCGATCGACACCCGGACAAGTTCGACCGGCTCTTCAGCAATCCATGTTTCGGTCGGCTCGGCTCCGACCGTCGCGGACATAGGCGTCTCGATTGTAAACTCGGTCAGCTCAATACGGTCGACGATTTCACAACGCGCTGCATTACCAAGAAGCGTTTGAACCGCCTCGACTCCGACGAGGTCGAGCATGATCCAGGCCCGCCCGCCACGAGCGATCCAACTGCGAATTGCCGCAAGGCCTCCCGAATCTGCCGTGGTTCGATCGCTACAGATCACGAGCTGGTCAAGCGCGTCATACGCTTCCGGGTACGGGGGCAGAAAAAAATCGCTGAAGCTCATTATCTTGCGCTCGCCGTCGTGTAGCATTCGAACTTCAGTGGCGGTTTCATACGCCTGTTCGTCGCGCGGCGAGAACACATCAAGTTGCCCTGGCAACATTCGGCTGGAGATCATGCCCATGTGCAGTTCGCTCGGATCGAGTGACAGGAGTGATTCGGAGATTAGTTGCTCGCCTTCCGCGTGGCTCAAGATTGCGCCGTCAGCTGAATCCACCACATTCAAGGTAGAGACGTGCAACACCTTCTGTTCGGGCGGAATGTTCTCAGGCGGCCGAATCGGGAGCCACGTCTTACGGATGGTACGGGCAGGGAGCCAAAAACGCCGCGTGAACTGAGTCCGCGAGTCGTTTTCGAGAAAGACGGACAAGGTGGCTTCGGTCTCTTCATCACCTCCATTCGATGCATTGATCGACACGACGGACCATTGCCCACGCTCGTACCGCCCCATCCCGCCGGGACTGATCGATGTCCGTACGGCGCGCGGTTCCGCTGAGTTTTGCGCGGACACGACTCCCGCGTTCGCAAGAACGGCGAGAATGCAAACACCAATTAGCGCCGGCGTCAGGGGACGGCGATGGAATTGCGGCATGTTGCGTTTCGGAAAATGAAGAAAGTGGCTGATCCGGATCGGTCTGACGTGCATTAACGTAACCTAGTTGAAGCCCAGTATCAATTCACCATGGATCCCTCGACGGTGTTGCCCGGCGTCCAAGTAAGGATCGTTCGAGAATTAAGTGTCCGATATTGAAGTGGCGGTGGCTTCCAGCCGCCGCTGAATATGTGGCGGCT
>JAQBZB010000271.1 GCA_027622275.1 Planctomycetota bacterium
GCGAATTGTTTAATCAATATCTAGTTACCGCGCTACCCCAAGTTGCCTAAAGTGCGCGTTGGCCGTGGACCGCAGGATCAGCCCGACGCCGGCGGCGAACAGCACCAGGATGCCCAAGAGATGTGTCAGCTTTGTATTCATCAGGAAGCGGACGCAGCTGAGGATCTCGACGGCGATCACCGCGATCGCGAAGTACAGCAGCCACCAGCCCCACTTCTTGCTCGCGTCGTAAAAGAGCGTGATCACCGCGATCAGAAACGGGACAAAGAGGATGCCCATCGAAGTTGTCTCGCCGAACGCCCCGCCGCCGCGACCCATCATCCTCTGCATGCCGCCGGACAAGAGCCCGATGCCGGTCGTCACGCGAACGGAGTCGAAAAAGAGATACATGCCCAATCCCGCCAACACCAGTCCGATAAAGAATTGTCCAACTCCGCCTTCGGTTCCACCTGAGCCTTTCATGAGCGTGCTTCTGCTTTCTTTGCCATGCAGTATATGACGGATGGTTAGTCGGAACCTGACTGCGTTTCGCAATGCTTCTTGAGGCTGTTCAGTTCTTTGGCGAGGGCATCACAACTGGCCTTGTTCATCATCCAGCCGCACAGCAGGAAGAACAGCTTCATAAAGCCCTTGCCCGTCACGTTGGACAACTGCGTCACTTTTGTCCGGCCGCCGAGATCTTCAAACGAGTAGGCGGCTGCGATGTCAAACATTTTGCCTGTCATTGTGATCGCGAGAGCGTGGGGCGGATCGTACGCCGTGACGACACCTTGAAACTCCATGCGATTCCCGCGATCTTCGGTCACCGTCCGAAACCGGGCCCCTACACCTTTACTACCTTCGTCGATCAGTTCATCTTCAACAACGATGATACTCCATTTGGCAACGTCTTCATTGGTCAGCCGAAAGACTTCGTCAATCGGTCGATCGATCTCCACACTGCCTTCGTTTTTCATTGTCGTCTCCGATTACTCGTCTACTCGTCGCGAACGAGATATTTGTTCAGCAATGTCTCCAGCGGAAAGCAATGCTTCGCGATTCGTTGATCCCGGTCGACGATCGGGTCCAACGCGACGGCCGCGATCTGCTCGGTTAACGCGGACAGGAAGGTCCGCGCCTCGTCAAGACTCATGAGTGTACACAATTCGCCGGATTCATTGGCAGCCTCAAGGTAGCCCATCGCTTTCGCCTCGCTCGTGAATAAGCCGAGGACCGTAAGCGATTCACCGTGGCTCCCTGCTCCATCGATCGACACGAATCCCTTCTCCTGGGCGACGGCATAGACCGGGTAGTTCCACGGCGAGTAGTCGGCCGTCAGATGCTCGTCGAGCAGCTCGCGGACGGCGACTTGCCAGCGAGCATCACTCTTGTCGCCCAACGGTGACGGGTCGAAGGCGACGTCGGTCACGGGAGCACGCAGGCCTTGCAGCAACCAGCTGAACTCGCGGTCGTTGAACAGCATCCGCGGCATATCCGCCATGCCGAACTCGGACATGAACCGAACCGCGACTTCGGATTCGGTATAGACGACCAGCATCTGACTCGGTGCGGCATCCGCCTGCGCGTTCGGATCGACGATCGAAGCGTATCCGCCACCGTGCGGGATCAAGTAGATCGGATACTCCCAGTAACGGCTCATGTTTCTTCGTTGTCCTTGTGATGTGAGCCGTCGGCGCTAGCCCAATGCCACTACCTTGGACCCGGCGCGTTGATCTTCGTGGCACCTCGATCTTCACCGGGCGTCGTGCCTCGGTAATCGGCTTCGCCTTTCGCGATCCGGTCGCCGGTTTCGCGGTGGAACGAATCGCGCGAGATGTCCTTGGGCACACTGTCGCCCGTTTCTTCCACCCACTGGTCCAGCAGATTACGCAGCCGCTGCTTCGTCTCGGCAAATGCCGGATCGGCTGCAAGATTGTGCAGTTGATACCAATCGTTGCTGGACTGATACAACCCCCGTTCATTCTCGTATCGATACAACTCTTCCAACGGTCGCGGGGCAAGAAAGACGTCGGCCTGCGCTTCGGTCAGCTTGTCGCTGGCCCGCAGCGCCAACAGTTGCTGATGCGAGATCGAACGCACCGAGTCGGCGGGGCCTTGCCACGGTTGAGCGGGACGGTTGTTGCGGATGTACAGAAACTCATACGTGCGAACACTGCGTCCGTGTGCCTCATAGTCGTGCCAGTTGTGCTCGGAGAACGCATAACGCCGGACCTGCGTGTCGGCATCGTCGAAAATCGGCTTCAGGCTCACGCCCTGCATCGTCTCGGCCGCCTTGACGCCGGCGACCTCGAGAATCGTCGGCGCGAGATCGATCGCACTCACGAGGCTCTGCGTGGCGAGTCCATGCTGTACGATTCCGGCCGGCCAATGAGCAACAAGCGCGGTCCTCATCCCGGAATCGTGCAAGCGAGTCTTAGCGCGGGGAAACGGGCGTCCGTTGTCGGCCAGCACGAGGATCAGCGTGTTGTCGAGTTGCTCCTCTTCGCGAAGAGCTTGCACGACCTCGCCGACGTAGTGGTCGAAGCGTGTGACTTCGTTGTAGTAAGATGCGAGGTCGTCGCGCGTCCCCGGTTCGTCCGCCAAGAACGGCGGGACGAACACATCCTCCGCACGATGCTTCGGGCCGTAGTTCGCCTCGTTCCACTGCTTGTCTCCATCCCAGTCCCGATGGGCATCGTACGACGCGAACCAGAAAAAGAAGGGCTTATCCTTGGGGCGCTGCTTCACGGTTTGCACCCACTTGCCGTGACCGCCGCTATTGCCTGGAATGTTGCCAGCATCGACCACATCGAAGGGCTTGTCCTCACTGTGCGATCCGCCGGGCGTCGACTTCATGTGGTGCTTGCCGACGATCGCGGTGTAGTAGCCGGCTTCGCGCAGCAACGTCGGGAACCAGGGCAGGTCGCCGTCGATCGCGAGATGCAACTCAGCCGCCTTGCCGTTGTTGTGCGGATAGCGTCCGGTGATGATGCTGGACCGGCTCGGGCTGCAACTGCTAGCTGTCAGATAGGCATCGTCGAAACGTAAGCCATGTAGCACGAGCTGGTCGATGTTCGGCGTCCGAGCGGCTGCGTTTCCGTAACAGCCGTAATCGTTCCAGCTCACGTCGTCGGCGATGAATAGAATGATGTTCGGTTGTTCGGCCGCTCGGATCGTGGGGCCAGCAACCAGCAAGCCGACCAATCCCGGCAAGATATATCTCAACATTTCGTGATTTCCGCGATGTCGTTAATGGGAACTCATCCACTTAAAAACAATCTAACAGCATACTTGACGAGGATGCCCGTGCCGACGAGGGCGGCAAAACGCCGTGGCGTTCGATCTTGCATGAATTCTCGAATGTCGAGACAATCCCCGCCCGCTCGCCCCGTCACAGAAAGGACTCGACGATGCCGCGACTGCAATTCGACGATTTGCAAATCGGTGACAACTGGAAAAGCCAAGCGCGCACGATTACCGAAACCGATGTCGTCAACTTCGCCTGCCTGACCGGTGACTTCGATCCGCTGCATGTCGATCGCGAATCCGCGGCCAATGCACCATTCGGCCGTCCAGTCGCTCACGGGCTGTTGGGACTTGCGTATCTTGCGGGACTCGGCTCGAACGCCCCAAGTGTTCACACCGTCGCCTTTCTCGGCATTAAGGACTGGAGATTTCAGGAGCCCGTCTTCGTCGGCGACACGGTACATGCGGTCACGCGCGTCGTCGTAATGACTTCGGCCGGACGGCGAATTGGTCGCGTGACGTGGCACCGCGAACTCGTGAATCAGGATGGCGAGGTTGTTCAAAGCGGAACCTTCGAGACCGCCGTCGCAACGGCAGCGAGCCAAGCGACCCGCCTCCGAAAACAGGCCGCGTGATCGGAATCATCCTTTCACGTGATAGCCCATCTTCACGAGTGAATCCCGAATCCGCTCCACGTGTTTGCCTTGAACCTCAAGTGCCTCTTCCTTTAACGCTCCGCCTGCTCCGCAAGCGGTCTTCAAGGCGCTAAGCAACTCCGCCAAGTCGTTTCCTGCGGCGGCAAGTCCGCGCACGACGGTGACAACTTTTCCTTTCTTGCGTTTCTCGACCGAGAGCTTGGCGGTTTGTTGCGGCGGCGGAACTCGAGGCGTCGGCGCGGGCGGACATTGGCAATCCTCTTCCAACTCGCCGCAGCGATCACACTTCGGCGGTTGATAGAACTCCGTCCCAGCAAACAGCCGACCCATCAGGAAACGCCCTTCGGCGTGGCCCAATGATCGCGGTACTGCCGACGCACGAGGGCATTCGCCTGGTCGTTGTTCGTGATCTGTTCCTTCTGGGGATCGAAGTGCAACACACCATCCACGCGAGCCGCGATGTTCGCCAGATGCACGATGCCCGCCGCGAGATGACCTGCCTTGACGTCGGCATTCAACTTCTTCTGCTCGCCCCGAATGCAATCAAAGAAGTTCTGATGATGACGCGGCAACTCGACGGGGCCGTTGTTCTCGGCGATCAGCTGCATGCGCGGACCGTACAGTTTCCAGCCGCTCGTGTGGCCGAGAAGGAGGATGCCGTCCTTGCCGTAGAACGCAGTGCCGTTCTCGTAGCCTTCTTGCACATACGGTGACCAGATCCGCTGCTCGAAAATCAATTGTTTCTTGCGACCTTCCGGTTTGCCTTCGACCGGGTACTCGAACACAGCATACTGCGTGTCGGGGAACTGCATGTCATCGTCGAAGAAATACTTGCCGCCCATGCAGGTTGCACTCGACGGATGCGTATCGACTCCTAATCCCCACAACGCCACATCGATGTCGTGGACGCCGTCGTTGCCGATGTCGCCACAACCGAAGTTGTGCCACCAGCGCCAAACGCCGGGCAGCAGGTTCGATTGATAAGGGACCAGCGGTGCCGGGCCAACCCACGTGTCGAAGTCCAGATGCGAGGGCGGATCGCTGGGCTGCTGCTTGCCGATCGAGCCGCGACGCTGGCTGTTCCAAGCCTTGGCGACCAGGATCTCGCCGATCTCGCCAGCGTGCAGCTTTTGCATCGCTTCTTCGATCACGCGCGTGCTGCGGCTTTGCGTCCCGACTTGCAGACACTTGCCACTGCGCGCAACCGCATCCGACATCAATCGCCCTTCGCGAATGTTGTGGCAGCAGGGCTTTTCGACATAGACGTGCTTGCCGGCATCCAGCGCCAGGATCGAAGCCGGCGCGTGCCAATGGTCGGGCGTGGCGATGAAGACCGCGTCGACTTCTTTGTCGTCGAACACTTTTCGCATATCGCTGACTTGCTCCGGAGCTTTGCCGCTAGTCGACCTGACCGCCTCGGCCGCTTTCGCCAGTCGCTGTTGGTCAACGTCACAGACATACTTCACGCGGACGTCCTTTCTCGCCGCCAGCAAGTTCGTATGGTTGGACCCCATTCCGCCCGGACCAATCACCGCGACCGTAATCTGCTCGTTCGCGGCAGCGCGTGCCGTCGGGCTCGACATCGCGAGTACAATCGCTCCCGCACCGGCCGTTTTGAGGAAATCTCGTCGTTGGGTCGCCATCAGATAGCTCCTTCAAGCAGGGACATTTTTGATTAAAAGTCACGTTCGCCTTCAATTCCGGCAGCCGCGATTGTATAAACGAATACTGATGGGTTGCAAACAGAGACACCGCCGAAAGGTCTCACGCGAAGGCGCGAAGGCGCGAAGCCTTGCCGCATGGTCTTCACTTCGCGCCTTCGCGCCTTCGCGTGAAACCCTCGCCCTGCTTTGTCTAATGCTGATATCGTCCAGCACTTTCGGGCAGGAGCCTACGCCCGACGGCATCGCCTATTTCGAGAAAAAAGTCCGCCCGTTGCTCGTCGAACGCTGCCTCGATTGCCATACAGGTGACGAAACAGAGAGCGGCTTGGCAATGGACTCGCTGGCCGGATTGCTGAAGGGTGGTTTGCGGGGTCCGGCGATTGTGATCGGCGAACCCGAGGAGAGTTTGCTGATCCGCGCCTTGCGACACGGCGAAATTCTGAAGATGCCGCCCAAGGAGAAGCTCTCGGCGTCCCTGATCGCCGACCTCGCCGCATGGATCAAGATGGGCGCGCCGTGGCCGAATGCCGAACCAGTCGCGATCCCTCAGAACGAACCTGGCAGCGACGAAGTTACGTTCACGCAGGAGCAGAGGTCCTTCTGGTCGTTTCAGCCGCCACGCAAACCAACCATGCCAGCTGTGAAGGATCAAACTTGGGTGCGATCCGCGATTGATGCTTTCATTCTTCGCGATCTCGAAGCCGCCGGTTTCCAACCCGCGTCGCCTGCCACCAAACGCGTGCTGATTCGCCGCGCTACATTCGACTTACTTGGCTTGCCGCCGACCCCCGAAGAGGTCGATGCATTTGCGGCCGATGAATCCCCTCATGCGTTTGCCAAGTTGATCGATCGATTGCTGAACTCGCCTCGCTATGGTGAACGTTGGGGCCGGCATTGGCTGGATGTTGCGCGCTACGCCGATTCGAATGGTCTCGACGAAAACCTGGCCTTTGCCGATGCGTTTCATTACCGCGATTACGTCATCGCCGCATTCAACAAGGACAAGCCGTTCGATTGGTTCGTGCAAGAACAGATCGCGGGGGATCTGCTGGAGACGGCTGAGGTCAAGCAACCGCATGACTGGCACGCGCCGTATGAGGGCACCGTCGCCACGGGCTTCCTCGCGCTCGGCGCGAAGATGCTGGCCGAAGACGATCCGGTCAAGATGCAGATGGACATCATCGACGAACAAGTCGATACGTTGGGGCGGGCTTTCATGGGCCTGACCTTCGGCTGTGCTCGCTGCCACGATCACAAGTTCGATCCGATTCCGACAGCCGACTACTACTCGCTGGCCGGGATCTTCAAAAGTACCAAAACGATGGAGAATTTTAACGTCGTCGCGCGGTGGCAGGAAAAGCCGCTGGCATCGGCCGAAGCGACGGCGGCTCTCGACGAACACAAGAAGAAAATTGAAGCCAAGCAAGCCGCCATCGACAAGCTGGTCACGCAGTCCAGCGAAACCGTCCTCGCCGAAGCACGCCAGCATGTCGGCGATTACTTGCTGGCCGCCGCGGAACTCGAACGGCTAAACAACTTGATCGCCGATGCGACGATCCACGGCGAAAACCCCGATCTCGCGACCGTGCCGAACGCGCTGCTGATCGAAGCCGACGAGTTCGATCGCGGCAACGTGTTGCGGGATCGCACGAACTGGGGCAAGGGGATCGGAGTCCTGGTAAACGCCGGCGAAACTCCCAACTTTGCCGAGTACGACATCGAAGTCAAAGAAGCCGGCCTCTATCAACTCGAAATCCGAGTCGCCGCCGCCGCCGCGCGGCCAACGATGCTGTTTATCAACGGCCAACTCGCCAAGAAGGATGCGGCTGGCGAAGTGACTGGCTCGTGGTATCCCGATGGCCAGAAGTGGTTCGTCGAGGGTTTCTATCGTCTGAACGCCGGCAAGAATGTGATTCGTCTCGAACAGCCGCAGTTTTTTCCGCACATCGACAAGATCCTGTTCATCCTAGCCTCGCGGTTCGGTGGGGATCCGGACGAGCATGCTCCGTTGGGCGATTACGAGCCAAAGCCGGAGTTTGTCCAGCAGTGGTCGGACTACCTGAAGAAAACGAAGGACGATCCTGCGTCACCCTTCGCCAAATGGCAGGCGGCAGTTGCGCAACAGGAACCCGTGCGTGAGTTGGCTGCGCAGTACAACGAGCAAGCGGTCGGCCACATCGAGTCCGACGAACCCCTCGCGACCGTGCTGCGCGATCCCGAAGGTCCGTTTAAGGTGTCGGACAAGATCGAAGTCTACTACGCACCACAGGCTCAAGAACAACTTGCCAGCGTGCGTGCGGACAAGAAGCTGCTTGACGATACGATGCCGAAGTTCCCCGAAGCGATGGCCGTTTCCGACGGTGCCGTCGAGGACATTCGCATCCACATTCGCGGCAGCCACCTGACGCAAGGCCGCCAAGTGCCCAGACGTGTCCCGCGCATCTTCACACGCCATGAATCAACACCGTTTGGCGATGATGTCAGTGGTCGCCTGGAACTTGCTCGCTGGATGACTAGCGCCAACCATCCCTTGACCGCCCGCGTGATGGTGAACCGAATCTGGCAGTGGCATTTCGGCGAAGGATTAGTCCGCTCGCCCGACAACTTCGGCAAACTCGGTTTGCGGCCGACGCATCCCGAGCTGCTCGATTGGCTCGCGGTTACCTTTGTCGAATCGGGCTGGTCGATCAAGCAGCTGCATCGCACGATCATGCTCTCGTCGACGTATCAGATGAGCACCGCGTTCAATGAACAAGCGGCGTCCGTCGATCCCGAGAACAAACTTTGGTGGCGGTTCAATCGACGACGGGTCGAAGCGGAATCGATTCGCGATTCGATTCTTGCGGCAGCAGGGCAACTCGACCTCAACATGGGCGGTTCGATGTTGCCGACCGCGAATCGGGCCTACGTGACCAGCACCGCCAACGTCGATCCAGTCGCGTATCAGACGAACCGCCGCTCGATCTACCTGCCGGTCGTTCGCAGCGCCCTGTACGAAGTCTTCCAAGCCTTTGACTTTGCCGAACCAAGCGTCTCCGCCGGCCAGCGACAATCCACGACGGTTGCTCCGCAAGCCTTGTTCATGATGAACAGCAAGATCGTCGCGGACGCAACGCGAGCGATGGCGGAGCGACTGCTGGCGAATGAAAGCGCCGACGACGCGGCGCGTGTTACCGCGGCCTATCGCACGGCTTACGGCCGATCTCCCAACGAAATCGAACTTCAGCGAGCGATGAAGTTCGTCGAGGCTTATACTGAGTCGTTGATCGCCGCGGGAAGTGCGTCTGAAGAAGTTCGCGTCAAAGCTTGGCAAAGCCTTTGCCGAGTGATCTTGTCGGCCAACGAGTTCATTTATGTAGAGTAATCGTGTTCCTATGCAGTGTTGCAACCAATTCACGCCGGTTCTCTCGCGCCGCGACATGTTGCGAACCAGCGCCGCCGGTTTCGGCGGCCTGGCGTTGGCTTCGCTGCTCTCGAAAGACGCTTTGGCTGCGCAAGTTCCGCACTTCGCTCCCCAAGCCAAACAGATCATATTCTTGTTCATGCACGGTGGACCTTCACAGGTTGACACCTTCGATTACAAACCGCAACTGACGCGCGACCACGGCAAGCCGCTGCCGTTTCCCAAGCCACGAGTCCAGTCGGCACCAACGGGCAACTTGCTAAAGTCGCCTTGGGAATTCAAGCAGCATGGCCAATGCGGCAGTTGGGTCAGCGAGCTGTTTCCGCACATTGCGGGCTGCGTCGATGATATGTGCATCATTAACTCAATGCACTGCTCGAATTCGCGGCACGGCGGCGCGCTGCTCGAACTGCATACCGGCAGCGATACGTTCGTGCGGCCGAGCATGGGCTCGTGGATTACGTATGGACTGGGCACTGAGAACGAGGACTTGCCAGGCTACATCACGATGTGCCCGACGCTGACGCATGGCGGCGTCAATGCTTACAGTTCGGGATTCCTTCCCGCTGACTACCACGGCGTACCGCTGGGCAATGCCAGCATCCCATCCGACCAAGCCAAGATCCCGTTCATCGAGAACGCCGACAAGACGCCTCGTTCGCTGCAACGCGCCGAACTCGATCTGCTTCGTCAAATGAATGTCGATCGTTTGCAAGAGACCGGCCCTGACTCGGCGCTCGAAGCCCGTATCAACTCGTTTGAACTGGCGTTTCGGATGCAGGCCGCGGCACCCGAACTGCAGAACGTCGACAACGAAGCGGCGGCCACGCAACAGGCGTACGGCCTGGATCAAGACAAGACCCGCAACTTCGGTCGGCAATGCCTGATGGCCAGACGTTTCGTCGAACGCGGGGTGCGATTCGTGCAGTGTACGCACAGTTACAAATGGGATCAGCACGGCGACTTGCGGAACGGTCATTCGAACAACGCCATGGAAGTCGACCAGCCGATCGCGGCGCTGTTGCAAGACCTCAAAGCGCGCGGCTTGCTGAAGGACACGCTCGTGCTGTGGGGTGGCGAGTTCGGTCGCACGCCGGTTGCGCAAGGCGACAACGGCCGCGACCACAATCCGCAAGGCTACACGATGTGGATGGCCGGTGCCGGCGTAAAAGGCGGGCTTACTTACGGCAGCACCGACGAGTACGGATACTACGCCGTCGAAAACAAGGTTCACATCCACGACCTACACGCGACGATCTTGCACCTGCTTGGACTCGATCACATGAAGCTGACGTATCGTTACGCCGGTCGCGATTTCCGCCTGACCGATATCTATGGCGAAGTCGTCACGCCGATCGTCGCGTGAACATCGCAGAAACTGGTTCCGGTGGTCGTCGCAGTTGGGCTATCATACAGCGGCCCGCCGACCACTCCCACCAAAGACGCAGCCAGAGGCCAGAACCGACATGCGGCCCGCATTCTTCCTTGCCCTTCTTGACTGCGTACTTTTTTGCACGTTGCCCACGGCTGCCGCGGAAGAAGTCGAACGAGCGTCTGCCGAGCAGCAAGCCGTCGATGCTCTGAAACGGCATTGGACGAATATCCAATTCAACAAAGACGGCACGACGCGGCTGCTGCGATTGGGCAAGTCGGTTGTGACGGATGAAACACTGACGCAGCTGCAACACCTTAAACGGCTCGATTATTTGGCGATCGTTTGCCCGCAGATCACGGATGCAAACACGCGCCACATCGCGGAACTGACGAATCTGGAGACGTTGCTGCTGTCGAAGTCGGCGATCGGCGACGCGACACTCGAACACTTGAAAGCTCTCACTAAGCTGGAGCGACTTTATCTTGCGGAAACCAAGATCACGGATGCAGGGCTCGCAAGCATCTCGGGGCTCACGCAACTCACAACCCTTTCGCTCGAACAAACGGGCGTCACGGATGACGGATTGATCTGGCTCGAGTATCTGTCGAACCTGGAGACTGTGTTACTTAATGAAACGAAGGTTACCGGCGAAGGGCTGGCATTCCTCGCGGGGATGCCGAAGCTGCGCGTGCTGTATCTGGAACAGTGCGAGTTGGAAGCAACCGCGCTGCGTCATGCCGCTTCACTTGAAACGCTGGAGCACCTCAGTCTGAATGGTGTCGCGATCGATGAAGCGCTGATCGAATCGCTCGCCAAGCTATCTCAGCTCAAGATCGTCGAATTGTACGGCACCGGTTGTACGCTCGGTGGCCTTGCAAGTCTGCGAGCAGCCTTGCCCGCGACGCAACTTTATATTGATCCGCCGTTGGCAGCGGCCGAACGGCTTAGCCGCGCGACGGAAACGACGTCCGTTCAGGACGGGCTGAGAGCCCATCCTACAACGGATGAACCAATACAAAACTTCGCTCCAATTGCCGATCGTCTCGCGTCGACCGATGAAGTCCCCGACTTTCAAAAACATGTCATTCCGCTGCTGGGTCGACTTGGCTGCAACGGCCGGGCTTGCCACGGTTCGTTTCAAGGACAAGGCGGGTTCCGGCTGTCGATGTTCGGATACGACTTCGAGATGGATCACGAGAACCTGAGCGAGCGGATCGATCTCGCTTCGCCCGCCGACAGCCTGATGCTGAACAAACCGACTTCCGCCGACGAACATGAGGGAGGTTTACGGTTGCCGCCGGGCGGTTGGGAGCAAACGCTGCTGCGGCGTTGGATCGAAGGCGGAGCCAAGAACGTCGGGCAAGACGCACCAACATTCGTCCGGCTTGATGTGACTCCCGCCGAGATCATTCTTAAGAACGCGGGCGACACCGTGCAGCTGATGGCCGAGGCCGTTTGGTCGGATGGCACGCGCGAGGATGTGACGTGCCTGACGCGATTTCAAACTAATGACGAGACGGTTGCCGAAGTGACGCCCGAAGGACTCGTGAAGGCTCTCGGCAAAGGCGACACCTACATCATCTCCTTTTACGACAACGGCATCTCCTCGACGCCGGTCTTGCGGCCGATCACCGATCTCACCGGCGATGAATACGCCGCTGCTGCGACGCCGACCGAGATTGATCGGCAGGTCGTCGACAAGCTCAAAAAGCTTGGCGTCGTTCCTTCTGGTCTGGCGACGGACGAAGAATTCTTGCGGCGCGTGAGCCTCGACATCATCGGGACATTGCCGACGCCGGACGAGATCCGTGCGTTCGTGGCAGACCCGTCATCCGACAAGCGATCGCGAAAGATCGACGAGTTGCTCGAACACCCGGCTTATGTCACGTGGTGGACGACGCGACTGTGCGATCTGACCGGTAGCAACGCGGGTTATCTTGGCGCAACCGAGATGGCGCAACCAGTTGCCGCCCAATGGCGAGCCTGGATCGAACGCCGCGTGCAGGAAAGCGTCGGCTGGGACAAGATCGCGAGCGGGATCTTGCTGGCTCGCAGCCGTCAACCGGGGCAACCGTATCGGGAGTTTATGGCCCGGCAAAGCGAATACACCGACAGCAGTGAGCCGGCGGACTTTGCCGCGCTCGACAACTCGATGCCGCATTTCTGGTATCGCGACAACATCAATCTGCCGACCGACAAAGCGTTGGCATTTGGTTACACGTTCCTGGGCGTGCGTTTGGATTGTGCCCAGTGTCACAAGCATCCGTACGATCAATGGTCGAAGCGCGACTTCGAGCTGTTCACGGAGTTCTTCACGCGCATCAAGACCGGTGTCGCCCCCGATGCCAAGCCGCTGCACGAAGCGACGCAGCACATGCTCGGCGTGCCGGTCAAGCTAAATACGGCGGCACTGCGGCGGCAGAGCTATCTCCGCATTGCCGCCGAAGGGCGGCCGATTCCTTGGAACGAGGTTTACATCGAGCCGGCGAAGGGCGACCAGCCGGGGAAACTGCTCGGCGGCTCCGAGATCGACCTCAGCCAATTCGACGATCCGCGCGAGCCGCTGATGGAGTGGCTGCTCACCGAG